>JAURVS010000405.1 GCA_030655355.1 Sphingopyxis sp. | reverse complement strand
ATGTGCAAAACAACCGCATCGGGGACATACCAGCAATCCCACCCTTTCCTGCGCGCATGCAGGCAGAAGTCGGTTTCCTCGTAATAGAGAAAATAGCCCTCATCGAAGCGCATCCCATCTTCGACCAATTCGCGGCGAATGATAAAACTCGCCCCTGAAACCCAGTCGACCTTTTCGCACCTGTCTCCCATCCGGCGGAGCGTGGCGCTGTCACGCAGCAGCCTTGATATAAAGCCAAGCCGCGATCCGCGCTCGATCTCGCCGAGCAGGCTTGGAAAGCGAAACGCAAACGGCCAAGGCTCGCCATCACCGTCGAGCAGCGCGCTGCCCGCGATGCCCGCCCTGGGATGTTCGGCCATGAAGCGCGCCAATTTGGCCCCGGCGCCGGGGATTACCCGGGTGTCCGGATTAAGCAGCCAGATAAGGTCGGCGGGGTTCGGCCGATCGAGCGCCCAGGCAATTCCCAGATTGCTGCCAGCACCGAATCCGCGGTTCTCTGACGAACGCATTAGCGTTACCCAGTCCCAATTACGCGCTTGAATGACCTCGTCGATCAAATCTGCCGATCCATCGCCCGACGCATTGTCGACAACGATCACCCGGAGCCCGGGACACTGGTCCCGATCGTCCTCAAGGCTTTCCAGACACTGAACGACGAGCGAACCCGTCCGATAATTGACGATGACGACATCAACCGTCGGGAGCCGGAGCAGATGGGAATTGGCGGCGCTCATTCTGCGGCCACCACGTCATGGTCCTCGGACGCACCGTCACCGAACTCAGCCCGGTGCAGCGCACTGTCGACGGCTTTCTGGAATAGAGGCGCCAGCGTTGCGACGTGTGGCTCCTGAAGGGCACTGCTGTGACCGCCCGGAACCGTGACGAGCGTAATCGTATCGGCGACCCGCTTGCCCCAGCCCAACGCCGCGTCGCCGAAAATGTCCTGATAAGGCATGTCTTCCACGTCGCCATTGCCGCTGCTGGCCTTGAAAAGAACAACGCTGCCGTCAGCAAACACGCCTTCGGGACGATGCTCAATATGCGCCACTTCATACAGTTTCAGGAAGGAGATTTCGGGGTCACCGCCTGCCCCATCGTTCGTCGCCGCGAAGTTCGCCGTGCGCAGCGTTTCGACCGTACGCCGGTCGCGCGCCTTGGCCAGACGCGACTCCAGTTCCCAGCGGACGGTGTTGACCGCCTTGCGCGCGAGTGCGGGTACAAGGCTTGCCATCCGTTCCTCCTGCAGCAATGAGTGGATGCGGCCAAGTCGCGCGCGCGCGATGTAGAACGGCCGTTTTGCCGCAGCGACGTCGGCAGCATCGATGATCCCGACGAAAGAAACGCTTTCCCCTGCGTCTTGGAGTTGGCGCGCCATTTCAAAAGCGATCACGCCGCCTGCGCACAGGCCGGCCAGCATATATGGCCCGTGTGGCTGCACCGCCTGTATCCGCTCGACATAGTTGGTGGCCATCTCGCGAATTTGCGTATGCGCATAACCACCCGCCGCATTTTTCAACGGCTCCACGCCATAGATAGGGCGGCTCGGATCGAGCATCAGAGCAAGGCCGCGGTACAGCAATGTCTCACCCAGCCCGTCATGGACGAAGAAGAGCGGTGTCTCGCTGCCTCCGCCCCGGATTGTCACAACGTCGCGCATGGCGGAACTCATTGCGTCCGCGGCCTGATCGTTCGTCGTATCGGCCGCGTTGGTGCCTTCGGGGTCCAGTTCGCGCGCCAGGGATGCAACGGTCGGCGTATCGAGCAGCGCCGCCAGCGGCAGGACCTTGCCAGTCTTTTTGCGCAAGCGGTTCGCGAACTGAACGGCCAGCAAGGAATGACCGCCCAGATCGAAGAAATCATCGTTCCGGCACACCGGCTGCACGCCGAGAAGGTCAGACCAGAGATCCGCGATCACCTGTTCCATCTCGGTTACCGGCAGGTCGAGCGCAGCATCGCCGTCCGCCGCGACGTCGCGTCTGACAGCCCGCACAGGAGCCCGTAGCCGTACGAGTGCTGCGTTAAGGTTCGACGGCGAGACAATAACCTGCGGTCGAGCATGGCCTGCCAACAACGCGTCGATCACCTTCAGGCCCTCTTCGGGAAGGATCGCATCCAGCCGCTGGACGTGCGCGGCGTCGTTGCTCGCGCTCCGACCTGACGCTGCCGCGTCGGTCTTCTGAGGCAGTAAGCCGGCGTCGCGGACACGCATCATCGTGAATTCGGAGATTTCCGCAAGCACGCGGCCATTCTCGTCCGCAACGGTGACATCGAACACGGCCATCAGCTTGGCGTGAGCGCCCGCATCGCGATACCGGATATGGCTGACAACCGTCGGCGTCAGCGGCGCGTGCAAGACGAGCCGGCGGTATGAGAAGGGAGCGAAGAAATCCGTCCCCGCCGCATAGTCAGGGATCAGCGATTGCGCGCCCGCGGTTGCGAAGTCGAGCAACGCGGGATGCAGCAGAACCTTGCCGAACTCGCCATGAAATGCGCGATCCATCGACAAGCGCAGCACCGCTTCGCGCTCGCCATAGGCGGTGCGCCTGACGTTCGACCAGCGCGGTCCGAATTGCAGCACGGCGCTCGACGCTTCCTTCTCGCCGATGACGCGCGCACAGCGATCTTCCAGCCGCGCAATGTCCATCGTATCGGGCACGGCAAGCAACCCCGCGGCGGACGCTTGGCCGCTGCTGTGCTCGACCCACTCGGTTCCAGTGGCATCGATCGCGCGGCCGAGGATCGCAAAGCTCCAGTCTTCGCCAACGCGTCGTTTCAAATGAACGCGCAGCGCGCGCTCTTCACCATCCTGCACCGCAAAGGGCGTGAGGAATTTGACGTCCGAGAGGATGACCTTGCCCGAGTTTATCTGCTCGAATGCGGCGCGCGCGAGTTCAAGAAAACCAGTGCCGGGGATCAGTGTTCCCGCGCCGACCAGCCGATGCTCGTCGAGCAGCCAGTGCCGTTCGGGCGCGAGCGTTGCCGATACGACAAACTCGTCGGAAGAAATGGTGTGAAGGGTTTCCAGAACAGGGTGATCGACCGGCTTGCCCGCGGGCAATTCGTCGGGCAGCCCGTCGCCACTGCTTCCGCCAAGTGCAGCCGCCATGCCGACTTCGCGCCATGGGCTCCAGCCGACGGCGAGCACACGCGTACCATCGGCGCCATGTCGCGATTGGGCGTAGCTGTCGAGGAAAGCATTGGCGGCGGCATAATCGGCCTGGCCGGGTAGCCCGGCAAAGGCGCTGATCGACGAGAAGAGCATGACGAATTCGGGCTTCTGACCCTTCAGCGCCTCTTCGAGCGCCATCGTTCCCGCAACCTTCGGACGCAGCACGGCCTCCATCGCGGCGCGCGACTTCGTCTCGATCAGCGCGTCGTCGAGCGCGCCAGCGGCGTGGAATACGCCTGTAATCGGCCCAAGTTTTGCCGCAATTCGGCGAATGGCGTTGCGCATCGCGCGCGAATTGCCGACATCGGCCGCGACGAGTTCGACCGTCGCCCCCGAAGCTTCGAGCGCCATCACCTGACGAATGCGGTCGAGCAGAACAGCATCTCCGGTGTCGTCGGCGAGAAGCTCCGCCCAACCGATGCGCTCCGGCAACTCGGATCGACCCAACAGGACGATACGGCCGCCCGCTTGCTCGGCAACGTGCCGTGCAATGGTGAGACCGAGACCGCCGAGGCCGCCGGTTACCAGATAGGTCCCGTCCGAACGGAGCGCCGGCCCTTCGGCCTTGATAGCGGCTTGCGCAGCAGGCACCTGCCGGAATTCACGTACCCAGCGCTCACCGCCGCGATAGGCGATGACGCGGTCGGCCCAATCGGCCGACAATTCACTCACCGCCGCCTCGGCGACGGTCGAGATGTTTGCGCCCGACATCGACACGTCGATCGAACGGACGTGCAGGTTCGGATATTCGGTGGGCACGACGCTCGTCGCCCCCAGCACGGTTGCCTTGAGCGGCATCAGATCGCGGTCGCTGCCGATGCGCTGCATACGATCGGTGAGCAATGCGATCTCAACCGGCTCGTCGCCAACCTGATGCGCCAGTTCGCGCGACAGCGCGATCAGGCTGAAGAAGCCAAGCTCCTGTATCCTGCGCATATCGGGCTGCTTGCGCCCCGACCCCGTGACCAGCCAGCAATGATAGATTTCCGTCGGCAGGCGACCTTCGGCGTTCAGCGCGTCGAACAGCCGGCCATAGTCGCCCTGACTGGTCGGGTTGACGCAGAACAGTCCCTCGCCCAGTCGACCGAACCGATCGCCCGCGCGCAGCACGACAACGTCGCGTCCCGCCTTGCGGAGACGTTCGGTGATAGCGCGGCCCAGACCTTGTGCATCTTCCAGTACCAGCGCGGCGCCTTCGCGAACACCGCCAGCGCCGAGAAAGGAGCGCGCCCAGACGGGTTCATATTGCCATTCGGCGGTATCGTCCGATCGATCGGCCTCATCCCCTGCCCCGTCGGCGATTGCGAGCTGTGCGCCCGCCTCGAACCAATGTCGCTGGCGGTCGAATTGATACGTCGGCAAGGGGATGCGCAAGCGCTGCTCGCCTTCCCAAAAGGCATCCCAGTCGACCGGAGCGCCGGCCGCCCAGAGTTGCCCCAAGGCGTCGAGCCAGACGGCATCGTCGTCGGCCTGTTGATCGGGGTGGCGCATCGAGCTGATGACCGGCTGTTCGCGTCCGCGGTCAGGATGCTGGCGGGCAAGGCTCGCCATGCCGCGCCCCGGACCGACTTCGAGCAGCGCGCGCTCCCCATCGTCGAGCAAGCGGTGCAAGCCGTCAGTGAAGCGCACGGTCTCGCGCAGGTGGCGCACCCAATATTCGGGATCGGTGACGTCGTCCGCCGTCGCCCAGTCGCCCGTCAGGTTCGACGCAAAGGCGATATTTGGCGCGCGCAGATCGATCGTGCGCATCAATGCACGGAATTCGGGCAGGATCGGCTCGAGCATCGGTGAATGCGCCGCAACCGAAATACGAACGACCTGCGCCTCGATTTCGCGAGCGGCGAGCAATTCGTGGAACTTGCCAATCGCTTCGGCGGGTCCTGAGACGACGCACAAACCGGGCGCGTTGATCGCCGCGATCGACAGCTCGGCGGGCAGCAAGGGCTGCAACTCGGCTTCTGACAGCGGCACGCTTAGCATGCCGCCGTCGCTGACGGCCTCGAACAGGCGGCCGCGCGTCGTAACGATCCGCAGTCCGGCCTCCAGATCGATGACGCCCGCCAGATACGCCGCCGCATACTCGCCCGAGCTATGTCCGATCATCGCTGAAGGCTGGATGCCGACCGACATCCACAGCCGTGCAAGCGCGGTCTGGATCAGGAACAGCGCGGGAAGCGCGATCGAGGGGCGCTCAAGTTCGGCGACTGCCTGGCTCCGGTCTGCCTCGGTCGGGAACAGCCAGCGACGCACGTGCTGCATGCCCATCCGGTCGAGAATCGACAGGCCCTCGTCGACAGCCTGCTGGAACAGCGCCTCGTTTTCATAAAGACCGCGCGCCATATCGGCGTGCTGCGGCCCGGCGCCGCAGAACATGAAGGCGACGGGACGATCGGCGACATGCTTCGGCGGCCGAACATCCTGACCGGCCAATTCACGAAGGCGGCTAACGGCTTCCTCGCTCGAATCCACCACGACGAACCGGCGCTGCGCAAGGTGCTGGCGCCCGATGTCGAGCGTGAAAGCGGCATCGGCCAACACGGTTTGCGGGCTAGCGTCGAGAAAGTCCGCCAGTGCGGCAGCGTTCGCGCGCACAACAGCGGGCGACTTGGCGGTGCACAGCAAAAGCTGGCGGCGACGGCTCGGGCCGCTGGCCTGACGCGCGGGCGCCTCTTCAAGAACGACGTGCGCGTTGGTACCGCCAACGCCCAGCGAGCTGATGCCCGCGCGGCGGACTCCGCCAGCCGACGAGCTGGTCCACGGTGTCCGTGCGGACTGCACGCGGAAGGGACTGCCTTCCAGCGCGAGCGCCGGATTAGGCGCGTCGAAATTGAGCGATGCGGGCAACTCGCTATTATGCATGGCGAGCGCGACCTTGATCAGTCCGGCGGCGCCAGCTGCGGTGTCGGTATGGCCGATATTGGCCTTTACCGAGCCGATCGCGCAATGACCGACAAGATCGGTCGATTGGCGGAAAGCTTCGGTCAGCGCGGCGAGTTCGATCGGATCGCCGACGGGGGTTCCGGTTCCATGCGCCTCGACATAGCTGATCGAGCCGGCATCGACGTCGGCCATCGCGAGCGCTTCAGCGATGACCTTTGCCTGGCCATCAACGCTGGGCGCCAGATATCCGACCTTGCCCGCGCCATCATTGTTGATCGCCGAACCGCGCAGGACGGCATAGATATGATCGCCCGCCTCGACCGCATCGGCTAGCCGCCGCAGCGCGAGGACAGCAACGCCGCTGCCGAAGACCGTGCCCTGCGAAGCTTCGTCGAACGGGCGGCAATGGCCGTCGGGCGAAAGGATTTCGCCTTCTTCGTAGAGATAGCCCTGACGGTGCGGCAGTTCGATCGACGAGCCCCCGGCGATCGCCATGTCGCATTCGCCGTTGAGCAGGCTCTGCGCCGCCATATGGATCGACACGAGCGAGGTCGAGCAAGCGGTCTGTACGTTGATGCTCGGCCCCTTGAGGTCGAACAGATAGGAGACGCGCGTGGTCAGAAAGTCCTTGTCGTTGCTGGTATGCCGCAACAGGAACAGGCCGACATCGCGGACCAGCTTCGAGTTGGTCAGCAGATTATACGGCATATAGGCATTATGCCCTGAGCCCGCATAAACGCCGATTACCCCGTCGAAACGCTGCGGCGTATGGCCCGCATTTTCGAGCGCTTCCCACGTGCATTCCAGGAAATGGCGATGCTGGGGATCCATGATCGCGGCGTCGCGCGGGCTGAGCCCGAACAGCGACGCGTCGAAACATTCCATGTCGCCGACCGACGCGCCGCGACGGACATAGTTGCGATTTCGCAGCAACGCCGGGCTGACACCCGCTGCGATCAGTTCTTCGTCCGAATAGGTCTCGATCGCTTCGCGGCCATTGCGCAGCAGATCCCAATATTCGTCGATCCCGCGAACCTGCGCGAAGCGGCACGACATGCCCACGATTGCGATCGCGTTGTCGGGAAGCTCCGGGGCGTCGGAGAAGTCGGAAGAACTATAAGCCTGTTCCATCGGTCAGTTCCTCGCGAAGGCGCGAGCGGCCCCACGGCGTTGTAGCGCGGCGCGGCGGTTGCTCGCGCGGTCCTGCCCTTCGCGGGCGGCGGCAACCAGCGGCGTCGAAACCGACAGATGCGCCGCGAGCGTCGCAACGGTCGGGAAACGGAAGATGTCGGTCAGCGAGACCGGCTTCTCCGAAACGCCCGACAGGCGGCGGTGAAGCTGCACGGCGAGCAGCGAGTGGCCGCCGAGGTCGAAGAAATTGTCGCGCAGTCCGACACGCGGCAGATTGAGCAGGTCGCACCAGACGGTCTGGATCTGCGCCTCCAGCCCATTGGCCGGCTCGGCCATCTGACCGGGTTCGATCGCGATCGTCACGCTGTCCGGATCGGGCAAGGCTTTGCGGTCGATCTTGCCGTTCGGCGTGCGCGGCAAAGCATCGACCGTGATGAACGCCGACGGGACCATGAATTCCGGAAGGCTCGCACGCAGATGCTCGCGCAGCACGTCGTTCGCGATGCTGCCGTTCGCCGCGGCAAGATAGGCAACGAGGCGTGCGTCGGCCGATCCCGCTGCGCGATGCGCAACGACGACGGTTTCGATGACCTCGGGATGCTCGGCAAGTCGTGCCTCGATCTCTCCGAGTTCGATACGATAGCCGCGAACCTTCACCTGATGATCAAGCCGCCCGAGAAACTCGAGCGTGCCATCCTGACGCTGGCGCACCAGATCGCCCGTGCGATAGGCGCGTCCCTGCGCTGCGATCGGATCGGCGATGAAGCGGTCCGCTGTCAGTTCGGGGCGATTCAGATAACCTCGGACCACGCCGTTTCCGGCGATGATAAGTTCGCCCGGCGTCCCCGGACGAACCGGCTGCATCCGGCGGTCGAGAATATAGACCTGCTGGTTGAGCAGCGGCCGACCAAGCGGCGGCGCGTCGTCTTCAGCAGTCAGCGAATGCGTCGCCGACCAGATCGTCGTTTCGGTCGGGCCGTACATGTTCATGACCGCGCCATCGACGAGCGAGCGCATGTCGCGAGCGAGATGCGGCGGGAAAGCTTCGCCGCCGACCATCAGCCGCCTCAATTCGGTCAGATGCGGCCGCGCTGCGCCATCGCTGGCCAGCACGTTGAGCAAAGACGGCGTGCACTGAAGATGCGTCACGCCATGCTGAACCATCAATTCTGGCAAGGTGTTTTCGGCTTCTTCGGCTTCGGCAGTCGAAAGCCGCCGCAGCCGGTCGAGCGCCGGCAGGCTGGCGAGCACCGTATCGGTATCGATGCCGAAATCGACGAGGCAGCCGATCTCGTTGACCCCGATCGCGCGCAGGCGGCGGATCAGCGGCAGGCAATCCTCGGGCGTGCCGAACAGGCCGCTGGTTTCGAAATAGCGGTCGAAGGCATGATCGAGCAGCGCATCGGTTTCGGCGTCGCTAAGCCCCGACAGGTCGAGCTCATTGCCCGCTTCGACGCCCGTGGGGCGCTTGAAGGTCGGGAACGACCAGGCATATTGCTTCAGCAAATTGGTCGAGGTGCGCAGATATTCGGTCAGTGGCCCCTGCACGATCGAGCGCACTTCGTCGGCATTCTCGCCGACAAAGCTGTGCAGCATCAAGGTTATGACGCCCTCGCCGTCGTGACCCGCTTCAGCCCGCGCGCGGCGATAGGCGGCGACCTTCTGCCCGACTTCCTCGACGTTCTGCCCGAGCAGATGCGTCAGGACATTCGCGCCCGAACGCCCTGCCTCTTCGAAGGTCTGAACATTACCGGCGGACGTGATCCAGACCGGCAATTCGGGCTGAACCGGACGCGGATATGTCTTCAGTTCGACATTGCCGAGCGGTCCCGGAAAGCTGCGGCTCTCGCCGCGCCATAGACCACGAACATCGTCCATGGCGCGCTTCAATGCACCATTGCGGTCGGCGAAATTATCGGGATTGAAGATGAAGTCGTTCGGCTGCCAGCCCGATGCAAAGGCGATACCGACGCGGCCGCCCGACAGATTGTCGACGAGCGCCCATTCCTCGGCGATGCGCGCCGGATGGTGCAACGTCGCAACGACGCTACCGGCGCGGATCTTCAGCCGCGAGGTAGATGCAGCCAATGCCGCCGAAATCACCGCAGGGTTCGGATAGGGGCCGCCAAAGGCATGGAAATGCCGTTCGGGCGTCCACACTGCTTCGAACCCATGCGCATCGGCAAATCGTGCGCCTTCCATCAACAGCCGATATTGTTCGGCCGCGCTCGAACCATCAGAACTTGCGAAATAGAAGAGGCTGAACACCGGCGCCTTGCTCGCGTCGCGCGAAATCACGTCGCCGCGCACTTCGCGCTCGGTGGCGATCACGACATGATAGCCCTGCGTCAACGGCCAGCAAATTTCGAGCACCGAAATATCGAAGCTCAGGCTCGTCACCGCAAGCCAGACGCCATCGGGCTCCAGCTGGCGATCCATGCCGGCGAAGAAGTTGAGCAGGTGGCGATGTTCGATCATCACGCCTTTCGGCAGACCGGTCGAACCCGAGGTATAAATCACATAGACCAGATTTTCGGAGGTCGCTCCGCCGTCGAACGCGTCGCTCGACAGCCCGGCGAGTTCCGCATCCAGTCGGTCGATGCACAGGATCTGCGCCTCGGCAGGCGGCAAATCATCGACGAGCGCAGACTGGGTGACGATCACCGGCATGCCCGAATCCGAAATCATATGCGCCAGACGGTCGCGCGGATAGGCCGGGTCAAGCGGCACATAGGCGCCGCCAGCCTTGTGGATCGCCAGCACGCAGACCGCGAGTTCGACTGAGCGTTCGACGTTCAGGCCGACCATCACGTCCTGACCGACGCCCAGACCATTCAGATAGCGCGCCAGGCGGTTCGCCTGCGCATCGAGTTCGGCGTAGGTCAGGCTGCGGCCGCGCGCGGTCACTGCGACCTGGTCGGGCGTGCGGCGCGCCTGATCGGCGATCATGTGATGGACGCCTGCCACATTGGCGGTGTCGCCGACTTCTGCGTTCCAGGTACGAATCACGCGATGATAGTCGGCATCGTCGAGCAGCGACAGCTTGCCCAAGTGCGTGGCGGGCGCGGCGTCGGCAGCGGCCAGCATCGTTTCGAACCCGACCCACAGATCGGCCACTGCGGCATCATCGATCCGCGCACGATCATGGATCAGTCGGCAGGCGCTGCCGTCGCTGGCAATCGCCAGATGAAGCGCGGCGCCGCGGGGCGCTACGACATCGTCAAGCTGGTCGGCGAGCTGGACCGAAACGGGATAGGTAGCGCCAGCCGAGCCGCGGAGGTCAGGCATACGCGCGACCAGATCGCGCGCGATGGCGATACCCCGATGCATTGTACCGACTTCGTTCGCCAACTCGTCAGCGAAAACGCGCAGCGGCTGACCCCAGTCGATCGCGACTTGCAGAGGCATCTGGTCCGCAAACCACGCGCCGACGTCGTCTAGCCGCGACAGATAGACCTGATCGACGTAACCGATATCGACGGTGTCGCGGTCGGCAACGCGGCCGAGATAAGCCACCCATGCCGCCAGAAGATCGCTGGCCGACCGACCCGCTGCAACCGGACGATCCGTCACGACATAGTCGATGCTGTCCTGAGCGGTCGCCTTAAACTGCGGCAGCAATAGAGGATCCCGCGCGGCAAGGCGGCGATGCCACCAGCCTTCGTACCGTGCTGCGCCGCTGTCGAGCGTGCCCAGCGTGATCTGCCGCTCGCCTTCCAGCGAGGTGAAGCTCTCGCCCACGCGCAGCACTGACGGCTCGCCATCGATGTCGGTGAGCCGGTCAAGACGGAGGTCGCGGCTTCCGGTGGCAACGATCGCCGCGTCGCCATCTTCTACAACAGTGCCCGGCACGGCGCCGCTGCAACTGTCAAGCACGGTCACGCCGTGGACGAGCAGCAGACGGTTGCCGAGCAGCGCCTTCGAAATACCAAGCGGATTGCGATAGATACCAAAATCGAGCGCCGACACCTGCCGCGCGATCTCTTCCGCGGGCGCGTGCCAGTCGATCGTCGCGGCGGCCGCGGGGCGTGCGTCCTTGCCGAAGAATCGCGTAGGTGCCTCAGGTATCGGCTGACGGCGCGCCAGCGTGGCGTCCAGATTGGCAGCCAGCGCGGTAAAGCTCCGCAAACCGGCTTCGAAACATTTGGTGTTAAGCGACAGCGAGGTTTCGCCATCCTCGACGATGATCGTCTCGCTTGCCAGCAGGTCGCCGCAGTCAACGTCCTCGGTCATCAGATGCCAGGTGACGCCATGATCGGCCTCGCCGGCGAGCAATGCCCATGTCGGTGTATTGAGCCCGGCATAGGCCGGCAACGGGCCATCATGGAAATTGATCGCAGCCCGCGAAGCAAGCGCGAGCACATCGGTTGGAAGCACGGCGAGATTGGTGATGCTGAACAGATAGTCCACCGGGCCAAGCTCGGCATCGAGCAAATCTTTCGACCGCGCGAACAGCGGCACCCCGGCGCGGCGCGCCCAGGCAGCGGCCGGTCCCTCGGGCGCGACGACTGCAACGATCTCATGC
>JAURVS010000270.1 GCA_030655355.1 Sphingopyxis sp. | reverse complement strand
GGCGGGAACCGGCGGCACGATCGCGGGAACCGGGCTGGGGCTGAAAGCGCACAACCCCGAGATCGTCATCGCGCTGACCGATCCGCATGGCGCGGGGCTCTATAATTATTATCAGTGCGGCGAATTGAAAGCCGAGGGCACCAGCGTCGCCGAGGGGATCGGTCAGAACCGCATCACCGCCAACCTCGACGGCGCGCCGATCGATACGCAGTTTCGCATCTCGGATGCCGAAGGCCTCGCCGTGGTTCGTGACCTGCTTGACAATGAAGGGCTGTGCCTCGGATTGTCGTCGGGGATCAATGTTGCCGGCGCGATGGCGCTCGCGAGGCAATTGGGGCCGGGCAAGCGGATCGCAACCATCCTGTGCGATAGCGGATTTCGCTATCTCTCGACGCTCTACAATCCCGAGTGGCTGGCGAGCAAAGGTCTGGAGGGCGCGGCATGAAGGACATGCGGATCGACAATAGCGCGGCGCCGAGCGTGCTGCCCCCGACAGCGCCCGTCAACGATACGATGCGACGATTGCAGATCGGAATCGCGGGCGTGCTGACGGTGCTGTTGCTCGTCGGTATGGCCGGGTTGATCGGCGACCGCGCGCGTCAAAGTGCTGCCAGCGATCCCGCTGCGATGGCGGACGTCAAAATGCCGGGTGACGAACAGAAGAACAGCGGGGCGCCGTTGGAAGAATTGGGCGTTCAGGCGGTCCAGCCGTCGGCAAAGGACCAGAATTCAGCAACTCCGGTGAAGGTGCCGCAAGCGGCGCCTTCGGCGGCGACGGTACCCGATCTCGAACCTGATCCCGCCCTTCAGCGCGCGCGCCAGTCGAAATAGTGACGGCGGCTTCGCGCCGGTCCGTGCAGCGCGCTTTTTTAACCGCGGTCGCGATAGCGGTGCTGGCGTGGATCGCTGGCGGGCAGGCATTGCTTGGCCGGATCGATCCAGCGCTCGCGGTCCCTTTGATGGTGCCGCCGATGTTGCTGCTCGCGCGGTGGCAAGGCGGCGAGCCAGCAGCGGATCGGGTTCGCACTTATCTTCTTGGCCTTGCTTTGCTCGCGATCGGGCAGGGGATGCTCGGTGTTTGGCTCGCTGGCACGACGGCATGGGTGCAACTGCTCGTCACCTTCGTAGCTGGAAGCCTCGCGGCGCTTCTCGCTGACTGGTTCATCCAGTGGCGTCCGCGATTCAAATTTCTACCTTGGCTCGCCGGACTGGCGCTTGCGCTCGTCTGGTTCGGCGCGAGCCACGCCGGCCTTGCGATCATTTATCGGCCCGCTGCTGCTCCCGCGAATTCGCCCGCAGCGGTGATGCTTACCGGGCTGCCGCTGCGCTGGTCGGGTGGCGAGGGCATCGCGGCGATGATTGCCGAGGGCGCCAAGGATGATCCGGCGCTCGCGCGACTGACCGCGGCCGGACCGCTGTCGCTGGTCGACAGTCTGGTCGATCATGTGCCGCCGCCGCGTTCGACGCTGCTGCTTGCGCATCCGCGCGCGCTCGCGCCGCAGGAACTTGTTGCGATCGATGCCTTTGTGCGCGGCGGGGGACGCGCAGTCGTTCTCGCCGATGCGCTGACGGGATGGCCGGCGCCCTATCCGCTCGGCAATCCGCGCAATCCGCCGATCACCAGCCTCCTTACCCCGCTCCTCGATCATTGGGGCGTGACGCTGGGCACCGCGCCTCGCGAAGACCATGCGGCCTTGCCGGTCGATATCAATGGTGCACGCCTCCGCCTGTTCAGCGCCGGGCGCTTCGAGCGTCTGCCGCCGCAATGCACGATCTATGCTGACCGCCGTGTTGCGCGGTGCCCGATCGGGAGCGGCGAGGCTTGGCTTGTTGGTGATGCCGATCTGCTCTTTGAACCACTGTGGCGGCCTGTGGCGCCGGGGTTCGAGCATCTTCGGCAAGCGAACACGATCGAATGGCTGTCAGCGCTGCTTTGGCGAGACGCCGGGCAGAGCATGCTCAACCCCATTTGGATTCGAGCGCGCGCCATCTGAGTCGGCGGTTTCGCCCCGATCCGCCCCGATTATTATCTGTGAAGCTGTGCCATCTTGCACCGGGGGACCGGTATTTACCCAATTTCATCGTCGATTTGCGACAAATTGGGGTTAGATTCCCTATTCTACCCTAAAATACCCCTTTCCACCCCGATCTATAGTTGATAGTCAGGAATCGGAGAGGGGCATTCTCCACCTGTGCCTAGCGAACTGGAATCGTGTGATTCCTGGGTCGGGGAAGTTTTGCCCGGTGGCGCGATACAGGGGGCAGAGCGATGGCGATTGTGACGCCCGGCCAGTATGCGGGCACCAGCTTCGCCGCGATCGATGGCAAGGGACGGATCGCCGTTCCCTCTCAGTTCCGCAATAATGTGCCCCTCATTGCGGATGGCCAGCGCGTGCTTTGGGTTGGTTTCCACGAAAAGCTGCCATGCCTCGTAGCCTATGGCCAAGACCAGTATGACCGGCTGAACAGCGAGATCGAACGCGACCGCGACACCGCGCGCCTGCGCAACATCGATTTCGACGAAGATGCCGAGTTCAAGAAACGCTTCAGCTATACCGAACCTTACACGCTCGACGACAGCGGCCGCTTTCTTCCCAGCTTCATCCACCGAGACCGCGTTGGCGATGCCGGCGCGACTGCATTTGTAGGTTCGGGCCGTCGTCTCGAAATCTGGTGGCTGCCCACCTTGGCCGAATGTGCCGATGCCGATCCGGTGCTCCAACGCCTCGCGGCGTCGTGGGACGAGACAAAAGGGAAGGGGCGCAAATGACCGTGCTTCCCGACCCCCCCAAGGACCCGCGCCACGATCCGGTCTTGCGCGATGAGGTTCTCAGCGCGCTCGCTATCGTTCCCGGTGAGGCCCATGTCGATGCGACCTTCGGCGCTGGCGGCTACACGCGTGCAATGCTCGCCGCGGGTGCCGACGTGATTGCGTGCGACCGCGACCCCGACGCGATCGCTGAAGGGCAGGCGCTCGTCGCCGAGGCTGACGGCAAGCTCACGCTGATCCACGGCCGTTTCGGCGAGATTGACCGGCTGCTCGCTGAGCGCGGGATTGATGCGGTCGACGGCATCACCTTCGACATCGGTGTTTCCTCGATGCAGATCGATCGCGATGAGCGCGGCTTTTCGTTCCAGAAGGACGGCCCGCTCGACATGCGTATGGCGCAGGAAGGCGAAAGCGCTGCTGACTGGCTGAACAGCGCGGACGAAGGCGATATCGCCGATGTGCTCTTTCATTATGGCGACGAGCGCCAGTCGCGCCGCGTTGCCCGCGCGATCGTCGCGGCGCGCCCGCTATCGCGCACTGCTGAACTGGCCACGGTAATCCGCAAGGCGCTGCGTCACCCGCCGGGCGCCCCCAAGGACCCGTCGACGAAGAGTTTTCAGGCGATCCGCATTTATGTGAACGGCGAACTCGACGAACTGACCGCCGGCCTCGACGCCGCCGAGCGTCTGCTGCGCCCCGGCGGCCGGTTGGCCGTGGTCAGCTTTCACAGCACCGAGGACCGTATCGTGAAGAATTTCTTGCGCGAACGGAGCGGTGGCGATGCCGCCGGTTCGCGTCACCGGCCCGCGCCGACCTCTCTGGCGCGGGCCGCAACTTTCGAAACTCCGGCGCGCAAAGTGCGTCCGGGCAAGGCCGAAGAGGCGCGCAATCCGCGCGCCCGCTCGGCGACGCTGCGCAGTGCGGTCCGGACGGTGGCGCCCGCTTGGTCCGATCATCCGACGACAAAGGAGGCAATGTCATGCTGATGGCCGCCCGCAAACTCCAGGGCATCGGTCTGGTCCTGCTTGTGCTCATCTTTGCGATGATGCTTTACCCCGTTTCGCTGAAAGTCGCAGCGACGCGCAGCGAACTTACGCGCATTGAAAAGCAGATCGACCGCACGCGCGATAATATCCGCTATCTCGAGTCCGAGCTCGCGGTGCGCGCCTCGATGCGCCAGCTTGAGCAGTGGAATGCCGACACCTTCGGCTATTCGGCCCCCGCCGCGGATCAATATCTGTCGAACGAGCGCCAGCTTGCTTCGCTCGATCGCCTGCCGCGCGCGCGCGGCGCGAATGAAGTTGCGCCGGTGCTAATGGCGATGGTGTCGCCCGTCGGCACGCCGGCCAAGGTCGAGGAAGCCCCGGTCGCCAGCAAGCCTGCGACGGCCAAGCCGGTCGTACTGGCGCAGGCTGAAACCGCCGTGCGCAGCGACGTCACGCCGCGGATGGCACCAACGCGCCGCCGCGAACAGCTGAAGATGATCGAAGATCAGTTGCTGGCGGAATCGACTCTCACCGACCTCAAGCGTGCGGCAGCAGCTGAAGCGGCGGGAGGAAAGTCCGGCCGATGAACACGCTGGTCGTCCGTCCGACGCGGGTTCGAACCGCTGGGGTGCGGCAGCAGATATTGCTGACCGCACAAC
Organism: Sphingopyxis sp.; assembly: GCA_030655355.1. Lineage (GTDB taxonomy): Bacteria > Pseudomonadota > Alphaproteobacteria > Sphingomonadales > Sphingomonadaceae > Sphingopyxis. The sequence continues at coordinate 4,983 of JAURVS010000270.1, read as the reverse complement.
AGCGTTTGATGATCCTGATGCTGCTGTTTATGGCGGCATTTTTCGTTGTATCGGCGCGCCTGCTCTATTTCGCACTGTTCGATACCGCCTCCAGCAGGGGTGCGGCGGCGGCGTTCGTTCCGGCGCGCGCAGACATCGTTGACCGCAACGGCGTGCCGCTGGCGCGGACGATTGACGGCTATTCGATCCGCGTTGTGCCCGCAAAGCTGCTCAATAACCGGCAATATCTGGCGGACGAACTGCACAAGATTTTCCCTGATATGCCGCGCGAGGAATTGCTCGCCAAGGTCAGTGGGTCGCGCCCGACTTATATCCGCCGCCGCGCGCTTCCTGATCAGGTCGCCGCGGTCAATGCGATCGGCGATGTCGGTTTCGATTTCCCGCGCGAAAAGGAGCGCCTGTATCCGCAGCTTACGCTCGCGGCGCACGTGCTCGGCTTCACCAATGCCGAGGGGCATGGCGTTACCGGGGTCGAGGGAGCATTCGACGATCGTTTGATCGACAAGGCGACGCGCGGCCAGCCGCTGGCGCTATCGATCGACGCGCGCGTTCAGGGCGTGCTCGAAAGCGAACTGAGTTCGGCGGTCACCAATCTCGAGGCCATCGGCGGCGCGGGGATCATCCTCGACGTTCACACCGGCGAAGTTGCCGCCATGACGTCTTTGCCGACGTTTAACCCGAATAAGCTGACCGGCAGCGACCCGGCGACGCGCCGCAACGCGTTCACCTATAATCTGTACGAGCTCGGTTCGACCTTCAAGCCGCTGACCGTCGCCGCAGCGATCGATGCCGGCACCGTGACGAGCATGGCGCGCCGTTATGACGCGACGCAGCCGCTTGCGATCGCGGGCTTCCGTATCCGCGACAGCCACCCTTCGGGCCGCTGGCTGAACGTCCCCGAAACGCTGATCCACAGCTCGAACATCGTGACCGCGCGCATTGCCGACGAACTTGGCCGCGACAAGATGGAAGCGATGTTCCGGAGCCTCGAATTCGACAGGCGTCCGCATATCGAATTGAAAGAACGCGCTTTCCCGCTGTGGCCGCGCGACTGGGGCCGGATCACGACGATGACCACCGGCTACGGTCATGGCATCGCGGTGACGCCGCTGCATCTTGCGAGCGCCTATGCCGCGCTCGTCAACGGCGGTATCTGGCGCCCCGCGACGCTGATGAAGCTTGGCGACAAGGCACCGCCGCAGGGCCGCCGCGTCTTCAAGGCCGCGACGAGCGCACGGATGCGTCAGCTTCTCCGCCTGATCGTATCCGACGGCACCGGCAAGCAGGCCGAGGCCCCGGGCTTTCGCGTCGGCGGCAAGACGGGGTCGGCCGAAAAGCCGGGCGCGGGCGGCTATCGTCGCCATTCGCTTGTCTCGACCTTTGCTGCCGCCTTCCCGATGGACAATCCACGCTACGTCGTGCTGGTGATGATCGACGAGCCGAAGGGCAATGCTTTCAGCTCGGGTCAGCGTACCGCCGGCTGGACGGCGGCGCCGGTTGTGCGCAAGGTCGTCACTCGTGCCGGACCGATGCTGGGCGTCTTCCCCGACGAAAGCCGCGATGTTGACGTCTCCGAACTGACCCCGCTGCTGTGGAGAAACGGGGAATCGGAATAATGCGGCTGTCCGTGCTGCTCGACGATCAGGCGCTGCAGGGCACCGACCCGGTCGTGACGGGGCTTGCTATCGACCATCGCAAGGTCGCGCCGGGCACGGTCTTCGGCGCTTTCGTCGGTGAGAAATTCAATGGCGAGGATTTTATCGACGCCGCCGTCGAAGCGGGTGCAATCGCGATCGTCGCGCGGCCCGAAGCCAAGGTGACGGGCGCAGTGCATGTCGCTGACGCTAATCCGCGGCGCAGCTTTGCGCACATCGCAGCGCGCTTCTTTCACCGTTTCCCCGCGACCTGCGTTGCGGTCACCGGGACGAACGGCAAGACGTCGACGGTCGAAATGACGCGCCAGCTGTGGCGGATGGCGGGATTCAACGCCGCGTCGATCGGCACGCTCGGCATCACCACATCGCAGGACAGCGCGTCGACGGGACTTACGACCCCCGACATTGTGACCTTCCTGTCGAACATGTCGGGCCTCGCCGCCGAGGGCATTACGCATGCCGCGTTCGAGGCATCGAGCCATGGCCTCGATCAATACCGCACCGAGGGGCTGCCGGTGAAGGCGGCGGCCTTCACCAACCTCAGTCACGATCATCTCGACTATCATGGCACGATGGAGGCCTATCTTGCCGCCAAGCTGCGGCTGTTCTCCGAAGTCGTCGAGGCCGATGGCGCGGTCGTGATCTGGAACGATGATGCTTATTCGCCTGCCGCGGTCGACGCTGCGAAGGCGCGCGGTGTTCGTCTCTTCACCGTCGGCACAACCGGCAGCGATCTGCGTCTTGTCTCGCGCGAACCGACGCAACTCGGCCAGTCGCTCGTCATCGCGGCGGGCGATCTGGTGCAAAAAGTCGAGCTGCCGCTGATCGGCGCCTATCAGGTCGCCAACGCATTGGTGTCCGCCGGGTTGGTGATCGCCACCGGCGGCGACGTCGGGCAAACTCTCGGCAATCTTGCACGGCTGCAGCCGGTGCGCGGACGGCTTGAGCGTGCGGCGATCACGAAGGTCGGGGCGCCACTCTATGTCGATTATGCGCATACGCCCGATGCGATCGAAGCGGCGCTCGACGCGCTGCGTCCGCACGCGGCGGGACGTCTGATACTCGTTTTCGGCGCGGGCGGCGACCGCGATCAGGCGAAGCGCCCCGAAATGGGCAAGGTCGCCGCGGCCAAGGCCGATGTGCTGATCATCACCGACGACAATCCGCGCGGCGAAGATCCGTCGCTGATCCGCGCGGCAATCGCCGAGGGCGCGCCGGGCGCAGCGATTATCGGCGACCGCCGCGCTGCGATAGCGGCTGCGATTGCCGAAGCGCAGCCGAGCGACATCATCTGCATCGCGGGCAAGGGGCATGAGCAAGGCCAGATTTTCGGGCGCGGCGATGCGATGCGCGTCATTCCGTTCGACGACGTTGCCGTGGCGCGAGAGGAGGCGGCATGAACCCGCTCTGGACCGCACGCGCGATCGCGGCCGCCACCGGCGGCGAAGCGAGCGTCGACTTCACTGTACAGGGCGTCGCTTTCGACTCGCGCGAGGTGACGCGGGGCGATCTTTTCGTCGCGATGCGCGGCGAGGTGAGCGACGGGCATAAGTTCATCGACAAGGCGATTGCGGCGGGCGCATCGGGTATCGTTTGCGAAACCGCGATCGATCATCCGCACGTGCTAGTGGCAGATAGCGCGAAAGCGCTCAACGCGCTGGGGACCGCAGCACGCGCACGCAGTCATGGCCGCATCATTGGCGTAACCGGCTCGGCGGGAAAGACGGGGACTAAAGAGGCGCTTTTTGCGGCGCTCGACCGCTTCCGCCCCGGCAAGGCGCACCGCTCAGTCAAAAGCTATAACAACCATGTCGGAGTGCCGCTCAGCCTCGCGCGCATGTCGTCGACCTCCGATTTCGGCGTCTTCGAAATGGGGATGAACCACGCGGGCGAGCTTGCCGAACTGACGCAGATGGTGCGCCCACATGTCGCGATCGTCACAACCATCGCCCCGGCGCATATGGAGTTTTTCGGCAGCGAAGAAGCGATTGCCGATGCGAAGGGCGAGATTTTCGAAGGGCTTCAACCCGGCGGCACTGCGATCGTCCCGTTCGACAGTCCGCATTATGCGCGGCTCCGCGCCAAGGCCGAAAAGCATGCAGGCCATGTCGTGAGCTTTGGCCTCGGCGAGGGTGCAGATGTGCGGGCGGTCGACTGGCTCTCGGACGGCAAGGGCGGTTCGCTCGTCACCGCGCAGGTTCAGGATTCGCTCCTCTGCTTCACGATCGCGCAGGCCGGCGCGCATTGGGTGTCCAATTCGCTGGCGGTGCTTGCGGCAGTGAAAGCGGTCGGCGGCGATCTTCCCGCGGCGGGGCTTGCCTTCGCGGAAATGGCGGGCCTCACCGGTCGCGGCGCGCGGCACCATGTCCCGTTCCGCGGCGGGCAGATATTGGTGATCGACGAAAGCTACAACGCCAATCCCGCTTCGATGGCGGCGACGATCGGCCAGTTTGGCAGCGAATCCGGCGATCGTCGCATCGCGATTCTTGGCTCGATGCGCGAGCTTGGACCGGCTAGCGACGCCTATCATGAGGGGTTGGCGGCTCCGCTCATCGCAGCCGGGGTGCAATTCGCCCTGCTTGTCGGCGAAGAGATGGCGCCGCTCGCCAAAGCGCTTGAGGGCCGCATAGATTTCGAGCATGTGGCCGCGCACTCGGCCGCGGTAGGGCGGCTGAAGCAGTTGATCCGACCGGGCGACGCCGTGCTCGTCAAAGGGTCGAATAGCGTCGGCCTGTCGCATGTCGTGACGGCGCTGACCAACGGGGAATTTTGATGCTTTATTGGCTGGCGGAATGGTTAGGCTTTCCGGGGGCACTCAACCTCATTCGCTATTTGAGCTTTCGCTCGGGCGCTGCCGTTGCGACCGCGCTGATCATTGGACTGTGGATCGGCCCGCGCTTCATCTTGATGCTGCGTATGCGGCAGGGGAAGGGACAGCCGATCCGCGAGGACGGCCCGCAAAGCCATCTCGCCAAAAAGGGCACGCCGACGATGGGCGGGCTGATGATCCTCATTTCGCTGATGATCTCCGCTTTGCTGTGGATGGACCTTGCCAACCGCTTCGTCTGGGCGTGCATTTTCGTGACCGGCGGCTTTGCCGCGGTCGGCTTTCTCGACGATCTGGACAAGGTCACAAAGGCCAGCCACCGCGGAATTCCGGGGCGCGTGCGCCTGCTGATAGAATTTTTGATCGCGGGCGTTGCGGTGTTCCTGATCGTGTCGCGGACCGGCACTGACCTGTATCTGCCCTTTTTCAGCGGGATCGTGCTCGAACTCGGGCCGTTCTACTATGTCTTTGCAATGGTGCTGATCGTCGGCTTCGGCAACG
>JAURVS010000258.1 GCA_030655355.1 Sphingopyxis sp. | reverse complement strand
CGTGATGAAGGAATATTGGAACCGCGCGAAGGCAACCGAAGAGACGCTGGCGGGCGGCTGGCTCCACACCGGCGACGTCGGATATCGCGATGCCGACGGCTTTTACTTCGTCCACGACCGCATCAAGGACATGATCGTGTCGGGGGGCGAGAATGTCTATCCGGCGGAGGTCGAAAGCGCGATCATGGGCTGCCCCGGCATCGCCGATGTCGCGGTGATCGGCGTTCCCGACGATAAATGGGGCGAGAGCGTGAAGGCGCTGATCGTGCCCGCCGCGGGCGCGACGCTCGATCCCGCCGATGTCATTGCGTGGGCGCGCGAACGGATCGCGGCGTACAAGATCCCCAAGAGCATCGAATTCATCGAGGCATTGCCGCGAAATCCCTCGGGCAAAGTGCTGCGCCGTGAATTGCGCGCGCCCTATTGGGAAGGGCGCGACCGCGCGGTGGGGTAGTTCCAACCTTTCGTCCGGGATGACGATGATGTTGAGGTCCGTTTCTGGCCAAGAAACGACATTCCGCGATCCCCCAAAAAAAGAACCCGGCCGAGGCCGGGTTCAGGAGAGTTCCCATTGGTACCTTGGGAATGTCTATTCGGCGGGCACTGGCGTGCGCCCGGTGATCAGGCCCTCGCGTTTCGTGCCATCGGCCTGGACTGGATCATGTGCGACGTCGCTGTCGTCGAATTCCTTCGTCCACGCCGCAAATTCGAGGCAGACGCCGTCGGGGTCGAAGAAATAGACTGAGCGGACGAACACGCCGGGGTGCAGTTCGTCGGTCGACTGCATCGGGCTGTCGTCATGGTTCAGCACCTTGCTGACGTTGATGCCCTTGTCGACCAGCCGCTGGTAATAATCGTCAAACTTGTCGGCGCGAATATTGATCGCGATGTGGTTCATCGAGCCATGCGCAGAAACAAAGCTTCCCTGCGTCGGCAGCGCGGCGGGGGCGGAGATGCCGGGAACCGCTTCGGGTGCCTCGGGAAACCAGAAGAAGGCGAGGCTGTCGCCATTGCCAATGTCGAAGAAGAAATGCTGGCCGCGCCCGCCGGGCAGGTCGATCGTCTTCGTCAGTGGCATGCCGAGCGTGTCACGATAGAATTCGACCGTCTTGGCCATATCCTTGCACACGAGCGCGAGGTGATTGACCCCGCAAAATTCGAATTCGCTATTCGTTGCAGCCATGATCCGTCTCCTTTTGCGATCAGTTCGGGTTCGCGCTGGGGCGGCTTTTGATCCGCTCGTACCAGCGCACGATATTGGTGAATTCAGGGTCGATCGGTTGGCCCACCGACACGCCGAAATCGAGGAATGCGAAGAGCATCAGATCAGCGAGCGACAGCGTGTCTCCCGCAATGAAGTCACGCCCGGCAATCAGCGGATCAAGCCAGCGGACGCCGTCCTGCGCGACTGCCTTCAGCCCCACCGCGGCTTCGGGAAGGCAACGCATCCGCGTCTCGAACAGCGGCAGACCTTCGGAATAGCGAAAGCCGTTGGTGAGCGGCTCGCAAATCTTTATATCAACGCGGCGCGTCCACATCCGCGTGTTCGCGCGCGCTTCTGCGGTCGCGCCGATCAACGTCGGTTCGGGAAATCGCTCATCAAGATATTCACAGATCGCGGTGACCTCGGCCAGCATCGAGCCGTCTTCGAGTTCGAGCGCGGGCGTCTGCCCGGCGGGGTTCACGTCGACATTATAGGGCGCGCGCCGGTTTTCGCCGCCGCGCAGGTCGATCGTGACCTCGGGGATCTCGATACCCTTTTCGGCCATGAAAAGCTTCACGACGCGCGGGTTGGGGCCGACGCTATTATAGAATTTCATTCGAACCTCTCCCCGAGTCTTTTATCGTTTTCGCATTCAACTGTCAACTAAGTTGACGATTGATGAAGCGGCGCACCCGCGCGCGGCCAGCGAACGCGATAAAGCGTGCCGGTGGTCGACGCGGTGATATAGGCGTCGCGCCGGTCAGCGCCGCCAAAGGCGATGTTGGTGATCCCGACATCGGGCAGCGGCAGAAACTCCGATGCGCCGCCCTCTGGATCGAAAATCGTGATGCCGCCGTCGACCATCGTGCCGACGCAGATGCGTCCGCTATCCTCGACCGCGAGGCTGTCGAGCAGGCGAAAGGCAGGCGGCGTGCCGACGAAGCGACCGGGCGCCCAGGGCGGCGGCGGTGCCAGTTCGCCGGGCGCGACGATATCCATCGCCCACAGCCGCGCTGTCATCGTTTCGCTGACATAAAGCGTCTTGCCGTCGGGCGAGAGGCCGATGCCGTTCGGCCCCATCATGTCAGCGCGCTGGCGGCTGATCTTCGACGCGTCAGCGGCATGATAGATCGCGCCATGATCGCGACCCGACCCGCGAACCTGACCATGGTCGGTAAACCAGAAGCCGCCGTCTGCATCGAAGACGATATCGTTCGGGCCTTTGAACCGCTGACCCTCGAAGCTGTCGTAGAGCGTCGTTACCGCGCCGGTCGCCAGATCGACGCGCTGGATCAATCCGCAGGCGTCCGCATTGGCAGCATGGCCGGGGAAGAGCAGGTCGCCCGCCTCGGTCCATTCAAAACCGCCATTGTTGCAGACATAGGCCGCGCCATCGGGTCCGATCGCCAGCCCGTTCGGACCACCGCCGAGTTCGGCGACGACCGACAGATTGCCGTCCGGCAGGACGCGTGTCAGCGTCCCCCGCGCGATTTCGACAAGCAGCACCGAGCCATCGGGCATCGGCACCGGGCCTTCGGGAAACCGAAGCCCGGTCGCGACGATCTCGGGAGACCCGTAGCTGCTCATCGGGACAGCGCTCAGCCCTGCGCGGGACGCGGCGCGCTGAGGAAGTCGGCGGCGCTGAACCCTTCGGGCGCTGCGACCTCGACGATGGGATCTTCGCGCGCGTCATATTCCATGCGCAGCGCGCGTGTGATCACCGCATGCATGTCGTAAAGGCAGGTGATGTAGGTGAATTCGAAAATCTGTTCGTCGTTCCAGAAGGTCTTGAGCTTGTCGAACACTTCGAGCGGCACGCGCCCGCTCGCCTGCGCGAGGCAATCGGCATAGGCGAGGACGGTGCGCTCTTGCTCATCATAGCAGTCGGCAACCTGCCAATAGGCGATGCCCGCGATTTTCTCTTCGCTGACGCCAAGACCGCGGAGCGACTTGCAATGCTGTGAGAAGACGAACTGGCTGCCCTTGACCCATCCCGCGCGCGTCTGGCCAAGCTCGCGCAGTACCGGATCGATCGTGCGCGCGGGGTTGCGATAGACAGCGAACCCTTTGACCGCATGTTCGAAGATGTCGGGCGACAGCGCGAACACCGTCCACCAGTCGCCGGGCGTACCCGTGGCGGTGCCGGGTTCGGCAACGGGATCGCGCTCGCCGAACAGCCGATTGTAATAGGCGAGGACGGTTTCGTCGGTGACTTCCGAACGCGGAACTTGGCGAAGGACGGGCATATTCTACTCCTCAGGCGTTCGCAAACTTGCGGAATTCGGCAACGTGAGCCGAATCGAAATATTCGTCGAGACGGGTGATCTTGCCGCGCTCGACCTTGCAGATGATCGCGCAGGGCAGGCGGACTTCGCCGTCGTCATGGACGCGCCGGCCTTTCAGCACATGCTGCTGAACGAAGCCGCCGGGAAAGGCGGTCAACTGGCGATCAGCATATTCGCGGTCCTTGATCCGCGCGACCATGCCCGTCAGCGTCTGCGCGGTCTGCGCGGGGGAGACGATCAGCTCGTCGGTATTGTGCCAGATTTCGGCATCGGGCGTGAAGCTGTTCTGCATCGTCTCGATGTCGCCCGCTTCGATCGCGTCGAAAAAGCGCTGCGCCATTTCGCGGATGTCATTTTCCTCGGCCATGTCTCTCTCCTATTTTTTGGCGCCGAACATGCGGCCGCCATTGGCCGCGATCAGCCCGTCGATATCGTCGCCCTTGTACGCAGGGTCGGCCGACGGGCCGAACGCGCCGAGCATATCGGCAGTGACGAGTTCGGCCATCGCCTTCCATTCGGGGTGCGTGAAGATCCAATATTCGCCGGCCTCGATCGCCTGCACGACGCGCGCGCCGACTTTGTCGGGCGCCATGCCGCCCGCGAGCACGCTCTGCATCGCCTGGCTCGTCGTGGCGGCTTGACCGACCTCGACGTCGACGGGGCGCAGGTCGCGCGTCGTCTCTACGATCCGCGTCGCCGACATGCCGGGCATCAGCACCGATATGTCGACAGAGGTTCCGGCGAGTTCGTTGCGCAGCGCCATTGCTATGCCCAGCGTCGCATATTTCGAGCTGATATAGGCGACTGAGATCGGGGGCGGCACGATCGCCACCATCGAGGATGTGAAAATCAGATGGCCCGGCTCGCCGCTCGCTTTCATGTCGCCCAGAAAGGTCCGGCAGGCGTACAGATGCGCGTGCGCGTTGACCGCATAGTTCCAGCGCCAGACGTCGGTGTCATATAGCTCGAACGGCCCCGATCCGCCGCCGACCCCTGCGTTGCTGAACAGGATGCGCACCGGACCGAATTCGCGTGCTGCCTTGCCCGCGGCCGCCCAGCCGTCCTCGCTGGTGACGTCGAGTTGCAGGCCTAGCGCAATTGCGCCTTCGCTGCGGAGTGTCGCGGCGGCCTCTTCGACGCGCTCGGCATCGACGTCGGCGAGGATCACCGATGCGCCCTTTGCCGCAAGTGCGCACGCGGTGGCGAAGCCGAGGCCGCTGGCGCCGCCGGTGATGAAGGCGGTTTTGCCTGCGACGTCGGTCATTCGGTGAAATCCTTTTCGAGATGACGCGTCATCGCAAATTGCGCGATGCCCGCGGCGGCGGCGAAGGGCATCAGCGCCATAAGCGCCCATCGGAGACTATCGACGCCATATTCAGGCTTGAGCGCGTCGCTGACCATCCCGGCAAACAACGGGCCGAGGCCAAGGCCGACAATATTGAACATCAGCATCAGCACTGCCGCAGCGGTGGCGCGCGAGCGCGGCGGAGTGAGGTTCTGCACCAAGGCCAGCGCGGGTGCGACATAAGCGGTGCAGGCCGCCATGGGCACGAGCATCAGCGCGAGCGACAGCTGCCAGCTATCGACGAGCAGCGCGGCGATGAAGGTTGGGATCAGCACCGCGGTCGCGAGCGCCGGGATCGTGCCATAAGCGCGCGCCGAGGTTTTTGCGCGGTGGCTGACGAGCCAGCCGCCGCCGAGGATGCCGATGCCGAAGGTGATGCCGGCGGCAGGCGCGAACCAGGTCGCCATCGCCTCGAGCGGCATCTTCTGCGTGCGCATCAGAAAGGCGGGGATCCAGTTGAGCATGCCATAGCTGACGAACGCGGCGAGCCCGCTGCCGATCATCACCATGCGCAGCGACGGGCGCCGGATGAACATTGCGAGGCTCTGGCTGAAAGGCACCGCTTCGTCGGCGGGCTTGTGCAAGTCCATCTGTCCGCGCGCGGGTTCGCGGACGAGCCAGATCAGCAGCGGAGCAACCAATATGCCGACGAGGCCGATCACGACAAAGGCGTTGCGCCAGCCGATGTTCGCGGCGGCCCATGCCCCGAAAGCCGCGCCTACAAAGACACCAAAGGGGCCGTTGAGCGTGAAGATGCCGATGGCGAGCGGGCGCTGCGCCGGGGGATAATAGTCGGCGATGACCGAAAGCGACGGCGCGGTGCCCCCTGCTTCGCCCGCGCCGACGCCAAAGCGCATCAGCGCGAGCTGCCAGAAATTCGACGCGAAGCCGCACGCCGCCGTAAATCCGCTCCACACGACGCACGCGATGCCGATCAGCTTGATGCGGTTCCAGCGATCAGCGAGCATCGCGACGGGGACGCCCATCGCAGCATAAAAGAGAGCGAAGGCGAGGCCGGTGAGAAGTCCGAACTGGGTGTCGCTGAACTCCATCTCGGCGCGGATCGGTTCGACGAGAACCGACAGCAATTGGCGGTCAACGAAGTTGATCGTCCCAACCACAAAAAGCATGGCGAGCGCGACGTTGCGGCGCAGGCCGAGGCCGCTGTCCGACGTGGCGGCACCTCCATTGAGGGTGGTGGCGTCTGTCATAACTCTCCCCAAAAACGCACGAGTCTTCTCGGTCGAAAAATACTTAGGTATTTAAGTTTATCTGTCAATGTGCTTTACGGTAGCGGCCAAATCGACGGGAGAGAAGAGATGGATATTCGCGGCAAAACAGCCATCGTCACGGGTTCGGCGGGTGGCATCGGCCGCGCGACCGCAGTGATGCTCGCGGCGCGCGGGGCGGCGGAAATTGCGCTGGTCGATGTCAACGCGGCGGGACTCGCGGAGACGGTGCGACTGGTCGAAGCACAGGGCGCCAAAGCGAGCGCTCACTCGCTCGACCTCTCGGACATTGCCGCGACTGAAGCCTGGTTCAACGCGGATGGCGATGTCGATATATTGCACAATAATGCGGGGGTCGTGTCGGGGTTGCCGCAATTTCCAGATGTCGATGCCGCGCGCATCCGCTGGATCATCGACGTCAATATCACCTCACTCGTCACCGCGACGCAGATTGCCGTTCAGGCGATGAAGAAGCGCGGTGGCGGAGTGATCATCAACACCGTATCGACGGTCGCGCTGGGCACCGGATTCTATGACGCCATGTATGCGACGACGAAGGCGGCGGTGATGATGTTCACGCGCTGCTGCGCGCCGTTGAAGGATGAATGCAATGTCCGCGTTGCAGGGATGCTGCCGGGGCTGGTCGATACGCCGATCCTCGACACGACGGGTGCTGGCGGCAAGTCCGAGTGGATGAAGACTGTGCTGGCGAACAACGAAGCGTGCGTGCCCGAAGACATCGCGGGCGGCGTCGTCGCGCTGATCGAGGACGATAGTCTGGCAGGCGGCGACTGGGTCGCAGTGCGGCGGCTGGACGGCAAGGTCGAGTATCAGTGGGGTCACGCCGATACGGTGTGAGCCAGTCATTCGTCATTGCGAGCGAAGCGAAGCAATCTCCAGCCATCGAACGTCCGTCCGTCGTCGCCAACTCGAGATTGCCGCGTCGCTTCGCTCCTCGCAATGACGATTCACGTCACCGGGTCGGCGCTTCGAGCATATTCCTCCCGAACAGGTTCGACCATTGCGCCTCGGTCAGCACCGGGCGTGCGCTCGACAGATTTGCGGCATTTTTGACGTCGGTCCCGGCCATCACCGCGGGGCGTTCGCCGATCCGCGCGGACCAGTCGGCGACGGCAGGATAGTCGTCGAGCGTCAGCCCGATCGCGCGGATTGCGCGCGTCCATGGCCACGCCGCGATGTCGGCAATGCTATATTCTTCGGCCAGATATTCGGCTTCACTCAGTCGGCCGTTTAGGACGTGCAGCAGGCGCAAGGTTTCGTTGCGGTAGCGCTCGACTGGATAGGTCTGTCCTTCGGGTGCGTAGCGGATGAAATGGTGCGCTTGCCCCTGCATCGGACCAAAGCTTGCCATCTGCCACATCAGCCATTGCTGCGCCTGGCTGCGACGACGCGGGCTTTCGGGAAGCAATTGCCCGCTCTTCTCGGCCAGATAGAGCAGGATCGCGCCGGACTCGAATATCGGTAGCGGCGCGCCGCCGCCGATCGGGTCATGATCAACGATCGCGGGCAGGCGGCCATTGGGGTTGATGCGGCGGTATTCGGGGGTCAGATGATCGCCCTCGAGCATGTTCATTGCGAGCAGTTGATGCGGCAAGCCAATCTCTTCGAGCATGATCGAGACTTTGTGGCCGTTCGGCGTGGGCGTGAAATAGACGTCGATCATCGAGGGGTTCTTTCGGCAAATTGGGTGCGGGCTGCGGCAAAGGCCGCTTCGAAGGCGGGCTTGCCCGCGGGGTATCCGACGACGGTGAGAGTAACCGCCGCGACCTTCCAGCCATCCTGTCGTACCAGCTGGTGCGTGTAGCGTCCGATTAAGTCGCCGAGGAGCACCTGATCATCGAGCGCGATGAAGTGAACCGCATCGACGATGCTGGTCACCGTCGCGCGGTCGCCGTCGATCGTCGCGACCATATTATGCAGTTGATGCGCGGTGGCGTCGAAGCCTTCGAGCGCCTTGCATCGGTTCGTCCACTCGTCGGCAGGGACGGTCGCAATGAGCGATCCGATCGCGCCATAGTCGATCGCAATGTCGTCGGTGAAAAGGGCGCGGTATGCGCTCCAGTCGCGCGCATCGAGCGCGGACGCGTAACAGGTCACGACCGCGATCGCTGCTTCCCTGTCGAGGAAAGCTTCGATCGCGGCCGATCCCTGGGACATCATGTTCGAACCTAGAACTTGATTCCGGCCTCGACCGAAATGTTGCGCGTGGGTTCGAGATAGAGGATCGCGCGCGGCGTCGCGGTGATCGGCGAGGGCAGGTTAAATGCGCTGCCGACTGTCTTTTCGTTCGTCAGATTCTTGCCGACGAGCGCGACGTGCCAGCTGTCATCCTGATCGGCGAGCTGGACGCGAAGGTCGAGCTTCGCATCGCCACCCTGCACGCCGAAGCTCGGGCTCTGGTTGTCCGAGTTGAAATATTTCGTCCGCGCCGATGCAACACCGGTGATGTCGAATTTCTGATCGCTCGACAGGTCGAA
>JAURVS010000248.1 GCA_030655355.1 Sphingopyxis sp. | reverse complement strand
GCCTCGAAGGGTCGATCGAGCTCACCGCCTATGTGCTCAGCATCACTGCGGCGAACGGCTTCGCGATCCCCGAGGCGTCAAAGGCCAAGATGGTCAAGGCGTTGCAGGCGGTCGTCGACGGGCGCCTCACGCGTAAAGGCTATGGTCCCTACGACATCCGCCCGGTCCGCATCGCGGCGCTGGCGGCGCTCGCACGCAACAACGCGTCGAGCGCGCAGCTTGTGTCGGCGATCGACGTCGCGCCGATCGACATGGCGACCGGCACGCTCGCCGACTGGCTCGTCGCGATCGAACGCACCCCCGGCGTCCGCAACGCTCCCGCCTTGCGCACCGCCGCCGAAGCCGAGCTTCGCAAGCGCCTCGTCTATGAAGGCACGCGCCTCGATCTCGTCGACGACGCCAAGGCGCCGTGGTGGATGATGACCAGCGGCGACGAAATGGCGATCAAGGCATTGGAAGCCGTGCTGGGCCGCAAGGGCTGGGAAGATGATGCGGGCAAGCTGATGGTCGGCGTCGCACAGCGCCAGCGCAAGGGCCATTGGGACACCACCCCTGCCAACGCCTGGGGCGCCGTCACCGTTCGCCGCTTCGCCGAACTTTACCCGGCAAATGCGATCACCGGCGTCACCAACATCAGCCTTGCGGGCGGCACCGCCTCGCAAAGCTGGCCGCTGCCTGCTGAACCCGTCTCGCCGCTCCGCGTTGCCCTGAACGCGGCGACGATGAGCCTCCAGCATGACGGCACCGGCACGCCATGGGCCACCGTCAGCGTCAAGGCGGCGGTACCATTGAAGGAACCGCTCAACGCCGGTTACCGGATCAAGCGCTCGGTCAGCATCGTCAAGGCGGCGAACAAGGACCAGCTGACGCGCGGCGACGTGATCAAGATCCGGATCGAGGTCGTTGCGGCCGCGGGCCGGACGTGGGTCGTGATCAACGACCCGATCGCGCCGGGCGCAACGATCGTCGGCAACCTCGGCGGTCAGTCCGAAATGCTCGGCAGTCAGGCCAGCGGATCGGGCGCGCAACCGAGCTATATCGAACGCGGCAAGGACAGCTGGCGCGGCTATTGCGGCTGGATGCCTGCGGGTACTCACGCAGTCGAATATGTCGTGCGCTTGAACGGCTCGGGCCGCTTCACTCTGCCGCAGACGCGCGTCGAGGCCATGTATTCGCCCGCGATCCGCGGCCAGTGGCCGAACGCCCCGATGACGGTGGCGAGCGTCGGGCAGTGATGCCGAGCGACGCGCACTTTCTCCGTTCGTGTCGAGCGAAGTCGAGACACCCCAAAGGCATGCACGACCGATGGACCTCTCGACTTCCGGCTATGCCGGAAGTTCATCCTGAGCGCCTGCCAAGGCAGCCGAAGGGCTCGATGCGAACGGAAATGGGCGAACATCACCAATATATGAACTTCGTCACCCTGAACTTGCTTCAGGGTCCATGGCCTGCCTTTGCCGCCATCGCAGCGCCGAAGGCAATATCGGGCCATGGATGCTGAAACGAGTTCAGCATGACGAGTGCATCGATGAAGATCGAAGGCAGCAGGCCTTCGCATAAACGCTGGACCGACGCCCTCGCATGGCTCGCGCTCGCCGCGCTCATCCTCGTCACCATCGCGCATCTCTTCACCCGTCCTCCGGCGATGCCCGACTATGCCGAAGTCCGCGCCGAATGGCGCCCCAGCGAGGCCTGGCTCTATGACCGCGACGGACGCCTGCTCGACAGCGAGCGCGTCAATTTCCAGCGCCGCCGCCTCGCATGGGTGCCCCTGAAAAACATCAGCCCCGCCGTTAGCGATGCCGTCGTGCAAAGCGAAGATCGCCGTTTCTGGTCGCACGGCGGGGTCGACTGGCTCGCGATCGCCAGCGCGATCCGCGCGCGGTGGACCGGCGATCGCTCGCGCGGCGCATCGACGCTTGCGATGCAGCTCGCCGCCTTCATCGACCCCACGCTCGCGCAGCCGGGCAAGCGCGATTGGCGAACCAAGATCCGCCAGATGCGCGCCGGTCAGGCACTCGCTGCGCACTGGTCGCACGATCAGATGCTCGAGGCCTATTTCAACCTCGTGCCGCTGCGCGGCGAGGCGCAAGGGATCGGCGCGGGCGCGCAAAGCCTGTTCGGCAAGAAACCCGCCGAAATGAACCGCACCGACGCTGCGCTCTTCGCGGGGCTTCTCCCCAATCCGGCCGCCGACGCGAAAGCGCTGGGCCGCCGCGCTTGCCGCGTCGCGAAAGCGAAGGATTGCACCGCGATCCGCGCCGCTGCTGCGACATTGGTGTCGGGCGAACATGCCGCACGCTTTGACCCCGCGCTTGCGCCGCATCTCGCGGTCCGCCTGCTCGACACGCCGGGCAAGCGCGTCACGACGACGATCGACCGCCGCATCCAGACCGCTGCGATCGTCGCGCTGCGCCGCCAGCTCGCGGGCCTTGGCTCGGACCGTGTGCGCGACGGCGCGGTCGTCGTGCTCGACAATGCGACGGGCGAAGTGCTCGCCTATGTCGGCGGCGTCGGTTTGAAATCGACTGCCGCGTCGGTTGATGGCGCGAACGCGCGGCGACAGGCGGGCTCGACGCTCAAGCCGCATCTTTACGCGCAGGTCATCGAACATGGCTGGCTCACCGCCGCGTCGATCCTCGATGACAGTCCGGTCCAGCTCGACACCGCCTCGGGGCTCTATGTCCCTAAAAATTACGACCACAGCTTCAAGGGGCCGGTCAGCGTGCGCCACGCGCTCGCCTCGTCGCTCAACGTTCCCGCGGTCCGCGCGCTCGTGATCGACGACGTCCAGCAATTCCGCGACCGCCTCTGGGCGCTCGGCTATCATGGTCTTGTCGAAGACGGTGAATATTATGGTTTCAGTCTGGCGCTCGGATCCGCCGAAGTTTCGCTTGTCGAACAAGCCAACGCTTTCAGAACATTCGCAAATATGGGAAAGTGGTCGCCAGTCAGCTTCGACGCCACGTGGCACCGTCGCCAACATCCGCCACGCCAGATCGTCAGCCCCGCCGCCGCTTTCATCGTCGGCGACATCCTCGCCGACGCCTCGGCACGCACCGACGCCTTCGGCTCCGACAGCGCGCTCCGCCTCCCCTTCTGGGCCGCCGCCAAGACAGGCACCTCGAAAGGCATGCGCGACAATTGGTGCATCGGCTGGTCCGACCGCTTCACTGTCGCCGTCTGGGTCGGCAATCTCGAGGGCGATTCGATGCG
This sequence comes from Sphingopyxis sp., assembly GCA_030655355.1. Classification (GTDB taxonomy): domain Bacteria; phylum Pseudomonadota; class Alphaproteobacteria; order Sphingomonadales; family Sphingomonadaceae; genus Sphingopyxis. The sequence goes on along the minus strand of JAURVS010000248.1, from coordinate 3,686 downwards.
CGCCGTATCGGGCACCTCCGGTGCCGCGCCCGTCTGGCGCGACGTGATGCTCGCGCTGCACGCTGGCGCCCCCGGCAAGCCGCCCGCAATGCCGACCGGCGTCGAAGCCCGCCAGATCACTCTCTCCGGCACCCGCGAACCGCCCCGCCGCGAATATTTCATGGCCGGCACCGCGCAAAGCGAAATGGCGGCTGCACCGCAGGCCGCGCGCCGCCCGCGGATCACCAGCCCGGTCAGCGGCAGCGTCTACGCGCTCGACCCCGACATCCCGATCGACCGCCAGCGGCTCGCGGTCAATGTCAGCGGATCGGTCGCGGGATACCGCCTGATCCTCGACAAGAAGCCGCTCGGCGACGCCGATGCGGGACAACAGATATTGCCGCGGCCGGGCACTCATATGCTAACGCTCGTCGATCCCGGCGGGCGGATGATCGACCGGGTGCGCTTTACGGTACGGTAAGCCGTATTCTTCACCCATCAAATGCGGCGCGCGCCTCTGAAATTAAGTTGCGCTGACGCGCGGAGCGGCTAGTCTGCCCCGCCATGAGACGGGCGGCAGTTCAGCCGCTCCCAAGGGGAAGACTATGCTATTTGACCGCGTAAAGTCGTTGGATGCCATTTTGGCGACAGCGGAGAAAAAGTCGCTTACGCGCACGCTCGGCGCTTTCCAGCTAACAATGCTGGGCATCGGCGCCGTGATCGGAACCGGAATTTTTGTGCTGACCGCCGAGGCCGCGCAAAAAGCGGGCCCCGGCATGATGATCAGCTTTATTATCGCTGGTTTCGTCTGCGCCTTTGCCGCTCTCTGCTACGCCGAGATGGCCTCCATGGTGCCCGTTTCGGGCTCAGCCTACACCTATAGCTATGCCGTGATGGGCGAGTTGATCGCATGGATGGTCGGCTGGGCGCTGATCCTCGAATATGCGGTTGCCGCAGGCGCTGTCTCGGTGGGCTGGTCGGGTTATGTCGTTGGTTTGATCGAACATAGTTTCGGCATCGATATACCTGCCAAATTCGTACTCGGGCCGTTTGATGGCGGTTTGATCAATCTTCCTGCAATGTTCATCGCGGGGTTGGTCACCATGCTCCTCGTGATCGGCACGCGCGAATCCGCAACGATCAACGCCTTTCTCGTCGTTATCAAGGTTGCGGCGCTGACACTGTTTATCGTCCTTGCCGTTCCAGTCATGAACATGGAGAATTTCGAGCCGTTCGCTCCGCTCGGCTTCGCCGGTATTGGTGCGGCTGCCGCATCGATCTTCTTTGCCTATGTCGGCTTCGACGCAGTTTCGACAGCGGCCGAGGAAACCAAGAATCCGCAGCGTAACATGCCGATCGGCCTGATCGGCAGCCTTGCCATTTGCACTATCTTCTACCTGCTCGTCGCCGCTGGCGTCATCGGCTCGGTCGGCGCGCAGCCGGTCGGCATCGATGCCGCCGCCAAGCATGCGCTCGAACCCGGTAGCCGCGAACTCGCTGCCGCGTGCGGCGCAATCGGCGATCAGGCTGTCGTCTGCTCGAAAGAAGCCCTGGCCTGGACGATGCGCGAAATCGGCTGGCCGCAAGTCGGCAATCTGATCGGCCTCGCGGCTGGCCTCGCCCTGCCCTCTGTGATCCTGATGATGATGTTCGGCCAGACCCGCATCTTCTTCGTCATGAGCCGCGACGGCCTGTTGCCGAAAGCCTTCTCAAAGATCCATCCGAAGTTCAACACCCCGCACGTGATCACGATCATCACCGGTATCGCGGTCGCGCTGTTTGCCGCCTTCTTCCCTGTCGGGCAGTTGGCAAACATCTCGAACTCGGGGACGTTGTTCGCCTTTGCAGCCGTGTCGATCGCGGTGATGGTTATCCGCAAGACCGACCCCAGCCGCCATCGCCCGTTCCGCACACCGCTGGTCAACGTGACGGCGCCGATCGCGATCCTCGGTTGCGCCTATCTTTTCTACAACCTCGACCAGAAGAGCATCAATCTCTTCCTGATCTGGGCTGCGATCGGTCTGGTTGTCTATTTCGCTTACAGCCGCAAGCGCAGCCACGTCGGACAAGGGCATATCGAAGTGCATGAGGACGATGCTGATGCCCCGCCGCCGCCGGTTCCGCCGGCACCGTCGTTCAACTGACGATTCGAGCAATTAATGGGAAAGGGGGGCTTCGGCCCCCTTTCTTTTTGTCGGTAACCGGGCTGCCTCAAAAAGGCGATTTGGGCGCGGTACCCGGCCGGGTAAACAGCTTGCCGCGCTCGGCCCAGAAAACCAGCGCGAGGCCCACGACCGCGCTGATCAGAAACGCATAGGCCAGCGGGAGCGTCGTTCCATCATATTGCTGACCGATCGTCGCGCCGATGACCGCTGCGAGCAACGTCTTGGCGAAGCTTTGATACGATGATGCGACGCCCGCCATATGGCCAAAGTCTTCCATCGCGATGGACCCGAAATTGCTCCCGATGAAGCCGACAAGGCCGATGTTGACCATCATCAGCGCAGTGAACATCAACAAGGTCTCGACGCCGCTGAGCGCCGCGATGATCTGCAGAATAGAGGTCGCCATGAAGGCGATTACCGCCGCCTGCGATACGCGCCGCGCACCGAACCGCTCGACAATCGCAGCGTTGGAGAAATTGGCAATCGCGATTCCGATCGCGACGCACGCGAAAATCAGCGGGAACATCGCTTGCGCGCCGAACACTTCGGCGATGATCTGTTCGCTGCTGTTGAGATAGCCGTACAGCGACCCCTGCATCATCCCTGACGCGATCATATAGCCCGCAGCGCGGCGATGCCGCGTCACTGTAGCCCAGCCCGCGATCATCGTCCGCAAGTCGAGCGGGCGCACGTCCGCAGGGGCAAGTGTCTCGGGAAGGCGGCGAAGCCAGAACAGCATCACGATCGACATCACCGCCAAGACGATGAAGATCGCCCGCCAGCCGGCAACCGCAGCGATTCCCGCGCCGATCGTCGGCGCAATGATCGGCACAATCATGAAAACGAGGAAAATCAGCGACAGTCGCTTGGCCATCGCATCGCCCGCAAACAGGTCACGGATCACCGCGACAACGATCACTCCCAGCGCCGCACTGACCAATCCATGGACGAAACGCAGCACCAGCAATATCGTGAAACTTGGCGCCAGGCCGCAGCCAATCGAAAGCGCGAGATAGGCGAATAGCGCGGGGACGAGGACCCCTTTGCGGCCGAACCGGTCGGATAGCGGACCATAAAGCAACGAACCAAAGCCGATGCCGAGCAGATAGACCGAGATGACATGCTGGCGATCATTGGCCACCGTGACCCCCAGCGCCTCGCCGATCGCAGGAAGCGCGGGCAGCATCGAATCGATGGCGAGCGCATTGAGCGCCATGACCATCGCCATCATGACCACCATTTCACGGTCGCCCGGCAGGCTCCGTTGCGGGGATTGGGCCGGTTTGTGCATGGCGGCAGCCTATGCTCCCAAGCCGCCGCTTTGGATAGCCCCCAAGGGACGCAAGCATTGCTATGCAACGCAAAAGGGCCGCCTTGATAAGGCGGCCCTTCTTTTTTCCGCTGATCGGTGGATCAGGCTTGGCGCGTGCCGGTCATCGCCATCGAACCAAAGGCACCGGCCTTGATCGTTCCGGTCAGTGCATCGCCGTCGATCGTCGCTTCGCATTCGAGCGTCATCGGCATCGGCACCTTCATGTTCAT
>JAURVS010000244.1 GCA_030655355.1 Sphingopyxis sp. | reverse complement strand
TGGCGGTCAACAAGACCCAGATGATCGTTCGCAGGATTCCCACTTCGTCTTGCTCCTCTGTCGGTCTGGCGCCCACCCTATGACAGAATGCCGCGTGATTCCAGTCCGGGGCTATGCAGCCCCGAACACCCGATCAAAGATCGTGTCGACATGCTTCATATGATAGCCAAGATCGAACAAGGCGGTCAGCTCGTCGCCCGACAGGCGGGTGGTCACATCGGCATCGGCCTTGAGCAGTTCGAGCAGTGACAGCTCGCCGTCGCTTTCCCAGACTTTCATCGCGTTGCGCTGAACGAGCGCATAGCTGTCTTCGCGGCTCGCGCCTGCCTGCGTGAGCGCCAGCAGCACGCGCTGCGAGTGGACAAGGCCGCCCATGCGATCGAGATTCTTCTGCATACGCGCGGGGTAGACAAGCAACTTGTCGATGACGCCGGTGAGGCGACCAAGCGCGAAGTCCAGCGTGATCGTCGCGTCGGGACCGATGAAACGTTCGACCGACGAGTGGCTGATGTCGCGCTCATGCCACAGCGCGACATTCTCAAGCGCTGGAACAACCGCGCTGCGCACCATGCGGGCAAGGCCCGTGAGATTCTCGGTCAGGATCGGGTTACGCTTGTGCGGCATCGCCGAAGAGCCCTTTTGACCCGGCGAGAAATATTCCTCGGCTTCGAGCACTTCGGTGCGCTGCAGATGGCGAACTTCGGTCGCGAGGCGTTCGATCGATCCGGCGACGACGCCGAGCGTCGCAAAGAACATCGCGTGGCGATCGCGCGGGATGACCTGCGTCGATACCGGCTCGATCGACAGGCCGAGCTTTGCGGCGACATGCGCTTCGACGCGTGGGTCGATGTTGGCGAAAGTGCCGACGGCGCCCGAGATGGCGCAGGTCGCAACCTCGGCGCGTGCGGCGACAACGCGTGCTTTGCAACGATCGAATTCGGCATAGGCCTGCGCCAGTTTCAATCCGAAAGTGACAGGCTCTGCATGGATGCCGTGGCTGCGGCCGATCGTCGGGGTAAGCTTATGTTCAAAGGCGCGGCGCTTGATCGCCGCAAGCAACGCGTCGATGTCGGCGATCAATATGTCGGCGGCCTGCGCCATCTGTACCGCAAGGCAGGTGTCGAGCACGTCCGAGCTGGTCATTCCCTGGTGCATGAAGCGCGCTTCGTCACCGACATTTTCGGAAACCCAAGTCAGGAAGGCGATCACGTCATGCTTGGTGACGGCCTCGATTGCGTCGATCGCGGCGACGTCAATAACCGGGTTAGTTGCCCACCAATCCCACAGCGCCTTCGCAGCGGATTTTGGCACGGTGCCAAGTTCAGCAAGGGCATCGGTCGCGTGCGCTTCGATCTCAAACCAGATGCGAAAGCGATTCTCGGCCGACCAGATCGCGGTCATTTCCGGCCGTGCGTAACGCGGAACCATTGAATTTCCTTCCTTATTTGGGCGCCTCATCGCGGAATCCCTGCGGAACCGCGACGGGCCGCCCCGTAGCAGGGACGGGGCGTTTCGCCAAATCGCATGGGGTGCAACTTTGCACAAACACGGTGGGTTGCTTCCATGCCCCATCAGAAAGGCGACAGGTTGCAACAACCATTAGAAGTCGCCGCTACAGGAGAATAATTGTGTTGAAACAAGTGCTTTTGATCGGCGCGGCGGCAATCAGCTTCCCCGCTCTGGCTCAGACGACCGCTCCGGCTGGCGACGACACCGCCCCGACGACGCAGTCGCAGCCAGCGCCGACCGACACTACGGCCCCTACGCCGGATACCAACCCGACGGACGAGACGAAGCCGACGGACGAAACGGCCCCCACTGAGGACGCCACCCCGAGTGACACGCCGCCTGCGGCCGAACCGACCCCGCCGGTCGATCAGCCCGCTCCGGAACCCGAGACGAAACCCGACGCGGACCCGGAATAATAATTGAACCCACGACACAGGAGAAAGATGATGTTGAAACATATGCTTTTGATCGGCGCCGCTGCGGTTAGCTTCCCCGCCTTGGCTCAGACGACTGCCCCTGCCGCTGACCCGGCGACCGCGCCAGCCACGGCTGAACCGGCTCCGGCCACCGACGCGGTGACCACGCCAGCCGAGCCAGCCCCGGCACCGGATGCGTCGGCTCCGGCTTCAAGGCAGCCGGCACCGTCGGGAGCGGCAGCCGCAACCCCGACGCAGATCGCCCAGATCATCGACACGGAATTTCCGACCTATGACGGCGACAAGAATGGCGATCTGAGCCAAGCCGAATTCGGCGCGTGGATGAAGAAGCTGCGTGCCGCGACCGACCCCAGCGCCGATGTTGAATCGGCTGAGGTGAAGACTTGGGTTGGCCAGGCATTTGCATCCGCCGACGCCGACAAATCGGGTGCGGTGAATAAAACCGAATTGACGGGTTTCCTGTCGCGCGGCGCCTAAACGGCAGCTCGCGTGGGGTGGTGCAGCCGTCGGAGCGATCCGGCGGCTGCATCGCTGTTGAGGACCGCAAAGGCTAGGGCTGTTTCACCGCAACGATCGTGAGTTGATGCTCCGCCCCGCCGCGATCGGGCCAGTTGATCGATTGCCCGACACTCAGGCCGATAAGTCCCGCGCCGATCGGCGTCAGGATTGATATTCGCCCCGCCGAAATATCGGCATCTCCCGGATATACCAGACGTATTGAGCGTTCGGCGCCGGTTTTAGCGTCGAGAAACGTGACGTCGGACCCCATTGTGACGACGTCTGACGGGATCGCAGCGCGCGGACAGATCGTCGCGCGATCGATTTCGTCGAGCAATTCCTCATAGAGATTTATCGAATCACGCTGCTTCTGCAGCGTGAGTTCAGTCAGTGTATCGGCTTCGCTGTCGATCATATGGATATGCGGCCTTGCGGCTTCTTCTTTGGTCATGGCACGGGCTTTCCGGCTGGCGCACGGCGACATCGGTCGCACGCGGCAGTGTTGGGAAGGAGAGTTTGCCCCGGGTTCGGGGCAATCGCGCCGGAACCCGGGGCTAAATGCCCGCGAGAAGCTGTCCCCCGTCATGACGGAAGCGAAGAAGGCTGCGTCGAATCTGCATGAGCCGGATGATGTCGCAGGGGGCAAGCGAAGTCAAATGCCCGGCGTGGCCTCAGCGCGTCGTCACAACAGGCCCATCGCACGAAAGCTGCGATAATCGGTGCCGCCGATGACGACATGATCGTGCAGTGTGATCCCCAGCTTTCCTGCGACATCGGCAATTTCGCGGGTGATCGCGATATCCTGTCGGCTTGGCTCGGGGCTGCCGCTCGGATGGTTGTGGACGAGGATGATCGCCGAGGCTCCTAGTTCAAGCGCGCGCTTGATCACTTCGCGAACATAGATCGCTGACTGGTCGATCGACCCTTCGCTCGCCAGTTCGTCGCGGATCAGCATGTTGCGCGAATTGAGATAGAGGATGCGCACACGTTCGAAGTCGATCGGCCCCATGTCGGCGCGTAGCCAGTCGAGCAGTGCGTCCCAACTCGACAGCAGCGGCTTGTCGCGAAATTTGCCCTTCAGCGATCGGAGGCTGGCGGCTTGAACGATCTTGAGGGCAGCGATCGCGGTATCGCTCAGCCCATCGACTCGGCGTAGCGACTCCGGATCGGCATTGATGAGCTGCGGCATCGAGCCAAATTCAGAAATCAGAGCCTTGGCCAGCGGCTTGGTATCGCGGCGCGGAATGGCGAGAGTAAGAAGATATTCGATCAGCTCATAATCGGCGAGACCATCGGCATCCTCGAGCAGGCGGCTGCGCAGTCGGGCGCGGTGACCGAGATGATCGGGTGTGTCGCCCATGGCGAAGGCAATATCTGCCTTGTCGGGTTCACTCAACGGTCATAGGAAAAGGTCGATGCCGATCTGGACCAATTTCCTGCAGCGAAACCTTATTTCCGGCGTTGCATTCCCGAACGGGGTTCAGGTCGAGGAACGAATTTAACGCTATGAGGTCCTTCGCTTTTTCCTTCTGCGAATTTTCCCATAATCTCCGGCCTTGGCATGGCTGAGGAGGGTGACGCTCCAGCCCGGAAGTGGCGATACCGCACGTTGCTGTTCAAGAAGCGCTGGCTGACGGCGGGCGCCGTGATCATTCTTGTCGCGGGCGTGTGGCTGGTGCGCGAACCGATCGCCGACCAGTTTATCCGCGATCAACTCGAAAGCCGCGGCGTTCCCGCCAGCTACCAGATCGATTCCATCGGCTTTCGCAGCGAGCGGCTGTCGGACGTCGTGATCGGCAACCCCGCGCGTCCCGATCTGACCGCAAAGCGTGTTGAAGTGCTCCTCGGTTACGGCTGGTCCGGCCCTTATGTCTCCGGAATCCGCGCCGAAGGGGTCCGACTTTATGGCCGTTTCGTCGACGACCGCCTGTCTTTCGGGGCGCTCGACAAATTTCGTGATCCCACGAGCACCGATCCCTTCGCTTTGCCCGATCTGTCGGTCGTGCTGCGCGACGCACGGGCGCGCGTTGAAACGCCATGGGGCGCTATTGGCGCCGCACTGAATGGCGGCGGCAATCTGCGCCGCGACTTTACGGGCAAGCTCGCGCTCGTCGCGCCGAGCATTGCGGCGGGGGGCTGTACCGGTAGCGACCTCAGCTTTTATGGCGGCTTGCTCGTTCGCAATGTGCGCCCACAATTGGTCGGGCCGTTGCGGGGGCGCAGCCTCAGTTGTGCCGAAGGCACGGTGACGGCCGCGTCGCCGCAGATCGCTCTCGACCTTTCGCTAGCCGAAGATCTGCAAAGCTGGAAAGGCAAGGCAGACGCGAGCATCGCAGCGCTCGTCGCCGGACCAGTCCGCGCCGATCGCTTGGGCGTTCTGGCGCATTTCGATGGCACCGCGCTGCGAACGAGGCTCGATGTCGATGCCGCCATGGCGCGTGTCCGCAGTGCCGATTTTGCGGCCGAAACGGTCAGCCTCAATGCCAAGGGTTTCGTTGGCAGCGCCGCGCCCCAACTTGAAGGGAAAATCGGCTTTGCGCGGGCGAGCGGCAGCGACGCTATGCGTCGATCGCTCGCCGACAGCGCGCGCGGGCTTTCGGAAACGCCGATCGGTCCTTTGGCCGCCAAGGCGGTCGCCGCGCTGAGCCGCGTGCTCGCTGATGCGAGTGGTAGCGCCGGTTTTGCGCTGACCGGCGAAGGCACCGCAGCGCGCGTCGACCTGATCGCGCCGCAGCTGACGAGCGCAAGCGGCGGGCGTTTCACGAGCAGCACCGAAAGCCGCATCGGCTATATCTATGGGGCACCTCAACCCGCGGTGCTCGCGACGGGACGCTGGAGTTTCGGCGGTGGCGACTTGCCGACGGGAACGCTGAGTCTCGATCGACGCGCCAACGGATCGGTCACGGGGCTCGCAAATCTAGAGCCATACAGCGCCGAAGGTGCGCGGCTTGCGCTGACGCCGGTCAGCTTCTCGGGCAGCGCTGAGGGTCTGCTGCGTTTTGCAACGACAGCGGCGCTGTCGGGTCCGTTGGCGGGCGGGCGCGTCGAGCGCCTCACCGTGCCGCTGGCAGGGGTTCTGGCGCCGACAGGCGCGCTTGCGCTTAACGGTGGCTGCAGCCGCTTGGGCGCCGATCGCATCGAGATTAGCGGTTTTCGGATAGGCCGAAGCGCCATCGATCTTTGCAGCCGGCCGGGCGCGCCATTGCTTGTTGCGGGGCCGGACGGGCTGCGCGGAAATATCGGCATACCCGGCATCGCGCTGCGCGGTACGAGCGGAAGCTCGCCTTTCATGCTGAAAAGCGGACCGGCGAATATCGACCTGTCAGCGATGCGCTGGTCGCTCGCGCTCGCCGAGGTCCGGCTGGGCGAGGGGGACAGCGTGACGCGGTTTAGCGCGCAGAGCATCAGCGGCCGCGCGGTGCCGCAGGGGATGGCTGGCGATCTGCGCGGCGCTGAAGGCAAGATCGGCGCAGTGCCGCTGAACATGAGCGAGATTGCCGGTCAGTGGCGCTGGGCGAATGGCGCATTGACACTCGATGGCGGGCTGCTGCTCACCGACGCCGCGCCCGATCCGCGTTTCTTTCCGCTCGTCAGCAATGATGCGACTTTGCGTTTCGCAAATGGCTTGATCGACGCAAAGGCGGGGTTCAGCGAGCGCAAGACGGGAACAAAAATTCTCGACACCGTCATTCGCCACCGACTTGCGGACAGCAGCGGCTCAGCCGACCTGAGGGTGAAAGAGCTGCGGTTCAGTGAGGCGTTCCAGCCCGACCAGCTCACCAGCCTGGCGCTCGGCGTTGTCGCTAATGTCCGTGGCTCGGTGGTCGGCGACGGTCGCATCGAATGGACCGCCAATGGCGTCACGAGCCGCGGGACCTTCGCGACTGCCGATACCAGCCTTGCTGCGGCATTCGGCCCGGTGACCGGTCTGACCACGACGATCAGCTTCGATGATCTGATTGGCCTCAAAACGGCGCCCGGGCAGATTGCGAAGATCAAGGAGGTCAATCCCGGCATCCCGGTGCTCGATGGCGAGATCGAATATCAAATGCTCGGCGACAATCGCGTCCGCGTCGAAGGCGGCAGTTGGCCGTTCGCAGGGGGTAAGTTGCTGCTCCACCCAACGACGCTCGATTTCGGGACCGAAAACGCGCGGCGGTTGTCGTTCGACATCGTTGGCGTCGATGCGGCAGTGTTTCTGCAGAGCTTTGGCTTCGAGAATATCAACGCAACGGGCTTGTTCGACGGGACGTTGCCGGTCGAATTTGATGGGCTGGGCGGGCGGATTGTCGAGGGACGGATCGATTCGCGCGGCGGCGGCGGGACGCTCGCCTATGTCGGCGAACTCTCGAATCGCAATCTGGGCGCGATCGCCAATTTTGCCTTTGGCGCGCTGCGCAGCCTCAAATATGACGATCTCTCGATTATTTTGAACGGCGATCTCGACGGCGAAATGATTACCGATATCCGCTTTGGCGGCGTGGGGCAGGGGGAAGGCGCGACGCGCAATTTCCTCACCAACCAAGTGGCAAAGCTGCCGCTCGTCTTCAATGTGAAGATCACGGCGCCGTTCCGCCAGTTGCTCACCTCGGCAAAGGGATTCTATGACCCTTCGCTGCTCATCGAACAGAATCTGCCCGCGCTGATGCGCGCGCAGGAAGAAGCCGAAGCCGCCGCAAAGGCTGCACCCAACCCCGTTCAGCCCCCAGAAAGCGAGCCTGTGCGATGAAGATACTCAAGACTGGAGCAAGGAGGCTGGCCATTGACGTCAGGCATGTTGCGGTGGTGATAGGAACGTTGCTCGTTTCGGGCTGCGTTCAGATCGAAACGCCCGACAAGCCGATCGAGATCAACCTGAACATCAACATCCGTCAGGAAGTGGTGTATAGGTTGGATGGCGATGCCAAGAAGCTCATCGAGCAGAATAGCGAGATATTCTGATGGGGAAGAATAAGATGTTGAAGAAGATGTGGAAACCGACCGGACTGGCCCTTGCCGGAATTGCTGTGACTGCTGCGGTCGCCGTTGCGGTGCCTTCGGCGATGGCGCAGCGCGATCCGGCCTATGCCGCCGCGCGCTCTGCGGGCCAGATCGGCGAGCAGCTTGATGGCTATCTGGGTTTTGCGACGACGCCGACACCGGCAATCCGCGCGCTCGTCGAAGATCTGAACATCAAGCGCAAGGCGGCTTATACCGCGAGCGCCCAGTCGACCGGCAGCACAGTGCAGCAATTCGCTTTCACCAGCGGTTGCAATCTGATTGCCAACACCAAGCCGGGTGAGAAATATCAGACGCCGAGCGGCGCCTGGAAAACCCGCGACAGCAGCCCGCCCGAGCGCGACCCACGCTGCCCGTAACGGATCAGACTGCATATCAGGACCCTCGGGTCCTCAGATGCCGCCGCGCCCCTAAACGCGGCGGCATTTTTGCGTCCGAATGCGTCGTCTATTTTGTGCACCTGCGTACAAGCATTGACTTAATCGGGCGTCGTTCCTAAACGGACCGCGCCTTAGGGGTCCCCCGAGTTTTCGGGCCTTTTTTTGCAGGCGGAATCGATGGATATCGGCTCTGTTTCAGGAGGATGGCGGAAATGACGGGGAATGGCAGCGATCCG
>JAURVS010000234.1 GCA_030655355.1 Sphingopyxis sp. | reverse complement strand
AGCGCGCGCTGGTAGCGCGTGAGTTCGGGCTCGGAAATGCCCGTCTCGATATCGCCGAACATTGCGTAGAATTGCGGGCGTTCGAGGCGCAGATAGAGTTTGCGCACCGAAGCCGCGTCGTAGCGCGTTTCGTTGCGGTCGGCATAGATAGTGTAATAGGCGCGCGGATCGATCACGCCGCCGAAACGCGCGTCGTCCTCGTCCTTGTCGCTGTCATACGCCAGCGTCATCAGCCATTTGCCGAGCACACGACCTTTTGCATAGAGCGCCAGCCGCGCGTCGGCATTGAGGTCGTCGAGCGTGTCGGCCGACGGTTCCATCCGGTCATCGAGGGTGTTGTAACCGACGGTGCCCGCAGCAAAGCCGACGACGGTCCACGGACGATTGCCCGGATCGAGCCAGGTTTCGATCGTCTGCTTGCGCGTAACCTTATCGTCGCGGAACGTGAAATCCATCGCGAGCGTGCCCGATGCGGTCGTCGGTTCGAGTTCGATATAAGCGATGCCGTCGTCGCCGTCGATTTTCCACAACGGCTGCGCACGTTCGAGGCCGGAGAGTTGGCGTGCCTGCTGGGCGTCGGCTTCGACGGCGGGGTAGTAAGGGGCGGGGACGCTGAAGTCGCCGGTAAGGCCGGCGCGGATCGGCTTGCCGTCGCGGTCGGTTAGCCGCACCGCGATAACGGGGCGCGTCACGCCGTCGGCGATCAGAACCGACTTTTCGCGGATCAGCGCGGCACGCATCGGGGTGATCGAATAATGCACGTTGCGCTGGAGCGTTTCGATCGTGACGCCATTGGCATCCTTCACTTCGGCGATGAGGCTGTTTTCGCCTTCGCGAATTTCGAGCCCGCGCCACAGGCTGACCGCGACACTGCCGTCGGCCGACTTGCTGACGCCTTCGAACGTCAGCGCGTCGGCGGGCTTGCCGTTGACGCGGAGCGATACCGTCTGTCCGGGCGCATGCTTGATTGCGGCACGGATCGCTTTCGAACGCGGGTTATGGTCGCTCTCGGGGAAGAGCCAGCCGATGCCCGGCGTTTGCCCGGCAAGCCAGTCGCGCCCCGAACCGGCGGCCTCGGGGTCGCTCAACACCGTCGGCGCTTCAATGGCGACGACATTCGGCGCAGCGCGCGGTGCGCTGGCGACGGCGCGGAAATCGGCGCGCTTCAGCGCGCCGCCGCGGCCTTCGACGAAACGCGAGATCGCGCTACCGGCGCTTTGCGTCGAACGGGCGCAGTCGATCGGCTCGCGGTCGAGTGGCAGCGTCGACGGGTCGATCTGAACGACGTGCAGTCCGGGGCGGACGCCTTCGAAATGATAACGACCGTCCTCGTCAGTGACGGTATAGCTGCCGTCCTGAAGCATCACGCGCACGCCCGCGATCCCTTCGGCTTTGCCCGGATCGACCGTGCAGCCGCCGTCGGTGATGCGGCCGATGATCGTCATCCGGTCACCAAGCTGATCGCGTTTGATCGAAATCGTGGCTTCGGCGACATTGCTCGTCGACCCGCGATTGTCGGTGGCGGTGGCGCTGTTGAGTGCATTGCCCGGCTGCGCCGACACGATGACTTCGGCCAGATACGTGAGCAGCGACGAGCGCGATGCCGCAATGCCGGGAACGGTGACAGCAAACTCGCGGCCATTCGCCTGAACGACTGCATCGACGCGAACGCCATCGAGGCGCACGGTGTCGGCGCGAAGGCGCATGCCTGCGGGCAGGACGTCGCGAACGGTGACCGCGCCGGTGTTGCGGCGCGCGTCGCGATTGGCGACTTCGATACGATACTGGATGACATCGCCGGGCACCGCGACCTGCGTCGAAGTCGTCTTGCGCAGAATCAGCGGCAGGCCGGGTTGGTCGACAGGGATGTCTACGCGCACGGGCGCGGGGCTGCTCAGCGTGAAGCTGTTGCCATAGCTCGCGTCATTGATGGTGAACGGCTGACCATCGTCGGGGCGGCGCAGGCCTGCCAGCGCAGCCGCGCTCGAAGTCGATGGTGCTGTGTACGGAGCAGGCGGCGACACGACGAGGCGATAGGTGCCCGGCGCGACGAAGGGAAAGCGATAGTCGCCCGGTGGGAAGTTGTAGGTCGTGCCGCCTGCATCGGTGACGCTCTGCCCCGTCACGACGCTTGAGGGATAGGCCGAAACGCCGTCGTCGCCAAACACCTGCGCGGGCTGTCCGGTCGCAGTGTCGATGATCGTGACCCGGCTCCCGGCGACGGGGGCGCCGTCGCCGCTGTCGAATACGATGCCGAACGGATCGACGAGGAAGTTGATCGTAGCCAGCGCGACAAGGCTGGCGCTCGCCTGATCGGTTACGCGCAGCGTCAGTGGTGCTCCCGG
>JAURVS010000227.1 GCA_030655355.1 Sphingopyxis sp. | reverse complement strand
TCCGCGATTTCCTGACCGTCGAATGTTCCATTTCGCTGGAAATCGCTCTAGGCGCTAGGCCGCCATGGAATATATCAGCACTCGCGGCTCCGCGCCGACCCTCGACTTTCGTGCCGCAACGCTTGCGGGCCTCGCCAGTGACGGCGGCCTGTATCTGCCGGCGAAATGGCCGCAGATGTCCGCCGAAGAAATTCGGGCGCTCGCGGGCCTCGACTATTCCGAGACGGCGGTGCGGGTCATGCGCCCTTTCGTCGAGGGGGTTCTGTCTGAAGACGAGCTTCGCGAGTTGTGCCGCGCCGCTTATGGTCGCTTCAGCCATGACGCGGTGACGCCGCTCGTCCAACTCGACCATCGCCATTGGCTGCTCGAGCTGTTCCACGGTCCGACGCTGGCGTTCAAGGACGTCGCGCTGCAACTGCTTGGCCAATTGTTCGAGAAATTCCTGGCAGACGGCGACACCAATATAACGATCGTCGGCGCGACCTCGGGTGACACTGGATCGGCGGCGATCGAGGCCGTTGCGGGCCGCGAGCATATCCAGATATTCATGCTGCACCCCGAAGGCCGCGTCAGCGACGTGCAGCGGCGCCAGATGACGACGGTGCTTGCGCCGAATGTCCACAATATTGCGATCGAGGGCAGCTTCGACGATGCGCAGGCGATGGTGAAGCGGCTTTTCGGCGACGAAGAGGCGCGCAGCCAAGTGACACTGTCAGCGGTCAACAGCATCAACTGGGCGCGGTTGATGGCGCAGGTCGTCTATTATTTCTATGCGGCCGTTCGGCTCGGCGGTCCCGATCGCCCGATTGCGTTCAGCGTGCCGACGGGCAATTTCGGCGACGTGTTCGCGGGCTATGTCGCGGCGCAAATGGGCCTGCCGATCGCGCGCCTCGTTGTCGCGACCAACGTTAACGACATTCTCCACCGCGCGCTGACCAGCGGCGATTATAGCGCCGGGGCCGTGACCGCGACCGCGACGCCGAGCATGGACATTCAGGTCAGCAGCAATTTCGAACGGCTGCTCTTTGACCTGTCGGGCCGCGATGGCGACGCGATCACCCGGATGATGGGCGAGTTTGACGCGAACCGGGCGATGACGATCCCGACCGACATGCTCGCCGGTGCCCGCGGGCTGTTCTCGAGCGCGAGCATCGACGGCGACGCTATGTCGCTCGCGCTGCGCTGGGCGCAGGAGCATGGCGGGCAGATCATCGACCCGCACAGCGCGGTCGGCCTTGCCGCAGCCCGCGCGCTGGAGATCGACGCCGATATTCCGGTCGTCACACTGGCAACCGCGCACCCGGCGAAATTCCGCGAAGCCGTCGAGCGCGCCACCGGCGTGCGCCCGCCGCTGCCCGCGCGCCTCGGCAATCTCTTCGATCGCGAGGAACGTTACACACGTCTGCCCGGCGACTATGATGCTGTGAAAGCCTTTGTGCTGGCGGAAGCGGCGCGTGGCTGATCTGCTGCCGCTGGTCACGCTCGTCGGCGAAGCGTGGGACGATTATGGGCTGGTCGATAGCGGCAATGGGCGCAAGCTCGAACGCTATGGCCGCTATCGCTTCATCCGTCCCGAACCGCAGGCGATGTGGGCGCCCGCGCTTGCGCCAAGCGAATGGGAAGCCGCCGACGGGGAGTTCATTCCCGCCTCGGACGACGATGGCGGCGGCCGCTGGTATTATAACAAGCCGGTGCCCGCCGAAGGCTGGCCGCTTGCCTGGCGCGAAACACGCTTCACTGCCCAATGCACGCCGTTTCGGCATCTCGGCTTTTTTCCCGATATGGCGCCGGTTTGGGACTGGTTGCGCGGACGCATCGCCGACAAGGAAGACCCCGCGTTTCTGAACCTGTTCGGCTATACCGGCGTCGGCAGCCAGGCGCTCGCCGCCGCAGGCGCCTCAGTGACGCATGTCGATGCCTCGAAAAAGTCTGTCGGGCAGGCGCGCGAAAATGCCGCGCTCGCCGATATGGCCGACAAGCCGATTCGCTGGATCGTCGATGACGCGGGCAAATTCACCTCGCGCGAAGTCCGGCGCGAGCGACGCTATGACGCAATCCTCCTCGATCCGCCGAAATTCGGTCGCGGGCCGGGCGGCGAACGCTGGCAGATTGAGGAAGGGCTGGCACCGCTGCTCGCCGACTGCCGCCAACTCCTCGATGACAACAGCCGCGCGCTCTTCCTTACCGTCTATGCGGTCCGCATGTCGGCGCTCGCAATCGGTGAGTTGATGGCGCAACTCTTTGCTGATTTGCCAGGAACGGTGGAGTGCGGCGAGCTTGCGGTCCGCGAGGAGGCGCGCGGGCTTCTGCTTCCTACCGCTATTTTTGCTCGCTGGAGCCGCTGACTCCGCGTTTTGAGCGTGTCATATTGCATACGTTTGCTGCACCGAAACCGCAATATTGTGACCGAATGGCAACAGTCGGTGCGTTGACAATGATAACGTTCCCATTTAGATAACGTTCACAATACGGTTATGCCGCCATTAAAAGAGCGGCTATTTTGGGAGGAATGGGGATGCGGGCGTCTCAAAAGCAGTGGCTTGCCAAATTTCTGGTCGGTACTTCGGCATTATCCTTGATGGGCATGGCGCAAACGGCTGTCGCGCAAGAAGCGCCGGCCGAGGGCGAAGTGAATGGCGACGAAATCGTCGTCACCGGCATCCGCGCAAGCCTTGCGGCATCGGCCGACATCAAGCGCGAGGCGCAAGGCGTCGTCGACGCGATTTCCGCCGAAGACATCGGCAAATTCCCCGACACCAACCTTGCCGAATCGCTTCAGCGCATCACGGGCGTGTCGATCGACCGCTCGAACGGCGAGGGCTCGCTGGTCACCGTCCGCGGCTTTGGCCCCGAATTCAACCTCGTGACCGTCAATGGTCGGCAGATGCCGACCGCGTTGATCGGTGACGGCGGTAGCGCCCCGTCCTCGCGCTCTTTCGACTTTGCCAACCTGGCGTCCGAAGGTGTTTCGGGCGTGGAAGTTTACAAAAGCGGCCGCGCAACGATTGAATCGGGCGGTATCGGTTCGACGATCAACATTCGCACGCCGCGCCCGCTGGACAATCCGGGAATGCGCGGCAGCTTGGCGGTCAAGGGCGTGTACGACAGTTCGCGCAACGAGGGTAAGCCGATCACGCCTGAAATATCAGGCATCTTCAGCACGACGTTCGCGGACGATATGATCGGCATTGCCGTCGTAGGCTCGTATCAGAAGCGCAAATCTAGCACCAACACGGCGAGCGTCGGTTGGCGCGACGGCTATCTTGGCAGCGAAAACAACTGGGGCTCGCTGGCGCAGCCGGGCACCCCGCGTGCGGTGAACATCACGAACCGGCCTGATCCGACCGACGTCTATCAGGTACCGCAGAACGCGTCCTATGCCCTTGAAGACATTAATCGCGAGCGCATCAACGGGCAGGCGGTATTGCAATTCCGGCCGAGCGACGCGTTCACGGCGACGGTCGACTATATTTATTCGCGCAACACCGTTGAAGCGCGCAACAGCAATGTCGGTGTGTGGTTCAATCACGAAGATACGTCGAGCGCGTGGACCGATGGTCCGGTCGCTGGTCCGCTCTTCTACACCGAACGCTTCGCGGCGCCGACCGGGGTTCCCGGACCGAACGCGCTCTATGGCGGCAAGGATCTGTCGTACAGCGGCGCGCTGACCGAGAACCGGGCGGAGAACAACTCGCTCGGCGTCAATCTCGAATGGAAGGGCCCCGGCGGCGTAACTTTCGAACTCGATGGCCATCATTCGACGGCTGAGGTCAATCCGGTCAACCGTTTCGGATCGAGCATGTCGCTCGGCAATGCGGTCTTCGGCGTCCAGAACCAGACGGTCAATTTCGAGAATGACCTGCCAGTCATTTCCTATGGCATGTTCCCCGGGATCGATCCGTTGAATACCTCGCTGATCACTCCGACCGGCAATGCGTTTCGCAACGCCTTTTTCCGCAACCGGATCAATCAGGTGCAGCTGCGCGGTAATTATGACCATGACGGAGGTTTCCTCGACAGCATCGATTTCGGTGTATCCTATATCGACAGCAAGGTGCGCTCGGCATTCGGCACGATCCAGAACGACGATACCTGGGGCGGAGCAGGGCCGGCATCGACTATTCCCGACGATATTTTCTCGCTCGTGACGCTTCCCGACAAATTCCCGGGACTGGCTCAGCCGGGGATGATCCAGAGCTTCTACTCCTTTGATTTCGAACGCATGGCCGATCTGGTCGAGCAGAATTTCCAGACGTGCAGCAATCCGGCGACGGGTTCGGCGCAGCCGGGAACCTGCCTTGCGAACTTCAACACCGACCGGCGTATTTCGGAAAAGACGCTCGCGCCTTACCTGCAAGTCGCGACGGTGTTCGATCTGTTCGAGAACCCGGCGCACTTCGTCGCGGGTATTCGGTACGAGACGACCGACATTTCATCGGCCGCGCTGGTACCCGTCCCAACGACGACGCGCTGGATCGGCGACAATGAGCTCAACGTTGTCTTCTCAACGGAGAGCGATTTCACCCGCTTTAAGGGATCGTACGACAATTGGTTGCCCGCGGTCGACTTTGACATCTCGCCGATCGAAAATGTAAAATTGCGCGCATCGTACAGCCACACGATAACGCGAGCAGACTATGCCAATATGCAGGGCGGGCGCACGCTCGATGTGCTGTTCCGGGTCGGCGGCGGTACGGGCGCGCAGGGCAATCCCGGCCTGATCCCGTACAAGTCGAAGAATATCGATCTGTCTGCGGAGTGGTATTACGGCCGTGACAGTTATATTTCGGTCGGATATTTCCACAAGGATGTCAGCAACTTCATATCGACGACGCGCGTCGACACCAATGCCTTCGGGCTAACCACGCCGGTCAACGGGCCGCGCTGGAACGCCGCGGTGGCGGCCCTTGGTGCGGCTGCGACGGTGGCTGATATCCGCCAATATATCATTACCAACTTCCCGAGTACGGTGACTGGCACCACCATCAACGCCGCGCCGGGCGATCCGCTGGTCAATTTCGAGATCACGACCCCGATCAACAGCGACCAGAAGGCGACGATCAAGGGCTGGGAAGTCGCGCTGCAGCATAGCTTCTGGGATACCGGCTTCGGCGTCATCCTGAACTATACCAAAGTTGACGGCGACGCGACCTATGACAATGCGCAACCGTCGTCGGTGCCCCAGTTCGCGCTCACCGGACTAAGCGATAGCGCCAATGCCGTCGCCTATTACGACAAGAACGGGCTTCAGGCGCGCGTCGCTTGGAACTGGCGCGATGAATTCCTTGCGAAGACGGGACCAAATCCCGAATATACCGAGGAATATTGGCAGATCGACGCCAGCGCGAGCTATGAGTTCATCCCCGGTCTGACCGCCTTTGTCGAGGCGATAAACCTGACTGGAGAGGGGCGCCGTGGGCATCTTCGCCACAAAAATAATGTCACGTTCGTGCAGCCGGGCTTCGCGCGCTACGCGGCAGGGGTCAGGTTCAGCTTTTAAAGACTGGTGGGCATTTCCGCCGGGTCGCTGGCAAGAGGGTCGCGCCTTTCGGGGCGCGGCTCTTTTGCGTGACGGCGGCGGTATGCTGGCTTAGGATCAACGGCAATGAATAGCGCGATCGAGAAGATTGTCATCGTGGGCGGCGGCACCGCCGGCTGGCTCGCGGCGTCGCTGATCGCCAGCTCGCGCCGCGCAAAGGCGGCGCCACTGTCGATCACGCTGGTCGAGGCGCCCGATGTGCCGATCGTTGGCGTAGGTGAAGGCACCTGGCCGACAATGCGCACGACGCTGGCGACGATCGGGCTGGACGAGGCGGATTTCCTGGCCGCCTGCGACGGGGCATTCAAGCAGGCTTCGCGCTTCGACGGCTGGGTCGACGGATCGGCGAGCGACTCCTATCTCCACCCCTTCACTACCCCGCCGCCGTTGCCGACGGGCGAACTGCTCGCGGCGTGGCAGGCGTCGGCTCCCGACCAGCCTTTCGCGGCGGCGATGAGTGCGCAGGCGGCCGTCTGTAACCTCGACCTCGCGCCGCGCCAGCGCGCGATGCCCGGTTATCAGGGCACGACCAACTATGCCTATCATTTCGCCGCGGAAAAATTCGCCGCGCTACTGGCGGGGCACGCGACGCGGACGCTGGGCATCGACCATATCCTCGATCATGTCACGGGTGTCCGGCGCGCCGACAATGGCGACATCGCGGCGCTGACGACGGGAAGTGGCCGAGAGGTCGCAGGCGATTTGTTCATCGACTGCACCGGCTTCAAGGGGCTGTTGATCGGCGATGCGCTCGACGTCGAATGGATCGACCGAAGCGATCATGCGTTCAACGACCGCGCGATCGCATCGCAGGTCCCGGTGCCGCCGGGCAGCCCCATCGCATCGCAAACGATTGCGACCGCGCACGAGGCAGGCTGGATCTGGGACATCGGCCTGCCGTCACGACGCGGCATCGGCTGCGTCTATTCCAGCCGCTTCATCGATGCCGACCGGGCGGAAACGATTTTGCGTGACTATATTGCGCGCGAATTGCCCGGCGCGACGCCTGAGACGGGGGCATTTGGAGCGCCATTCAAGCATATCAGCTTTCGCACCGGACACCGTGAGCGCTTCTGGGAAAGAAACTGCCTCTCGATCGGGCTGGCGGCAGGCTTCATCGAACCGCTCGAAGCCTCGGCGATCGTCCTGATCGAGCTGTCGCTTCGCGCGCTCACCGACAATTTCCCGACCAACCGCGCGGCGATGGATATCCACGCCCGTCGCTTCAACAAATTGTTCCGCTATCGCTGGGACCGCATCGTCGAGTTTCTCAAGCTCCATTATGTGCTCAGCCGTCGCGACGAGCCCTATTGGCGCGCGCATCGCGACCCCGAACATATCCCGCCGCACCTCGCCGAACTGCTGACGCTGTGGCGCGATCAGCCGCCCTCGTCGTCGGATTTCCCCTATATCGACGAGATTTTCTCGGCCCAGAGCCACCAATATATCCTTTATGGCATGGGCTTTCCGGCGCCCGCCGGCTGGCCGGCCAGCGAACGCGCGCAGGCGGCGCTAGCCGAAATGCGGCAGCGTGCCCGCACGCTCGCCGCTGGGCTGCCGACGAACCGTGTTTATCTCGATGCGCTTGCGGCCGACCTTGCCGTGGCTAAATAAGTGGAAGAAACCCGATGACCCGCCACGCCGTCCTCGACAACAAGACCCACCGCGAGCTGCGCATCCGGACCGATGTGGGCACTGAACTGGGTGACGACATCATGGCGACGTTGACGGTGCCCAGTGAGTTCCGGCGCGTGCAGGCGCATTTCCCGATCCTGTTTCGCCGCGAAACCGGGCGCGAAGAGTTCACCGCACTGGCGATGTTCGGTTTCCAGAATCGCGAGAATCTGTTCCTCGACGGCGATCGCTGGGATGCTCGCTATCGCCCGCTATCGGCGGCGATCCAGCCGTTCCTGATCGGGCGTCCGGCGGGCGGCGACGGCCCAGGACAGATCCATATCGACATGGACCACCCGCGCATCGCCACGACCGGTGAGGGTGTCCGGCTATTCGATGCCGAAGGCGCGGCGACGCCCTATCTTGAACAGATTGCCGAGCGGCTTGGCGATCTCGACGACGGGTATCGCGAGAGCGGCGGCTTCTATGACGCGCTGCTCGCCTATGATCTGCTCGAACCGTTCAGCCTCGAAGTCACGCTCGACGACGGGTCGCTCCATTCGCTTGTCGGCTTTCACATCATCGACGAGGCGAAGCTGCGCGCGCTCGATGGTGAGGCGCTCGGCAGCCTGCACGCCGCGGGGCATCTGATGCCGATGTTCATGGCGCTCGCATCGCTGTCGCAGCTTTCGGTGCTCGTCGAGCGCAAGAACCGCAGGCTTGGTGGTGTCTGAGCAAGGCGCCGCCATTTATGACCAACTCGCGCGGGTAGCCGAGCGCTCATGGGATAAGGGGGCGGGGCTCGACGCGTTGCTGGAAGGCGCGCGCGAGCCCTTTGTCCTTCGCGGCCTCGTTGCCGACTGGCCTTTGGTCGAAGCGGGGACGCGGTCGGCGCGCGACGCGCGGCGTTATCTGCTCGATCATGCGCGCGAGCGGCCGTTCAAGGTGTCGATTGGCCCGCCAGGGCACGATGGGCGCTTGTTCTACGACGCCGAAATGGAAATGAATTTCCGCATCGGGACGGGCAAGCTCGCCGACATCTTCGCTGGCATCGACAAGGCCGAGGACCTGGGCGAGGACCGCACCGTCTATCTCGCATCGATCGATATCCCGTCGCATTTCGATGGGCTGGACGAAGCGAACCCGATCGATCTGGGCGACCGCGACCCGCTCAAAAGCATCTGGATCGGGACGCGCACCAAGATCGCCGCGCATAATGATTTTCCCGACAATCTGGCGTGTTGTGCTGTTGGCCGGCGGCGCTTCACGCTGTTCCCGCCGGGTGCGTTCCGCAATCTCTATCTCGGCCCGATCGACAACACCCCCGCGGGCCGCGTCGTCAGCATGGTTGATTTCGACGCGCCCGATCTTGAGACGCACCCGCGCTTCGTCGATGCGATGGCCGAGGCGCAGACGGTCGAGCTCGAACCCGGCGATGCGATTTTCATTCCGTCGATGTGGTGGCACCATGTCGAGGGGCTCGCCGACTTCAACATATTGGTCAATTACTGGTGGCGTCGCACCCCCGCCTGGCTGGGACAGCCGCAAGCCGCGCTGCACCACGCGATCCTCGCCATTCGAGACTTGCCGGCCGAGGACAAGGCGATCTGGCGCGAACAGTTCGACCATTATGTTTTCGAAAATGACGGCCGTGTCACCGACCATATCCCCGAAACCGCGCGCAGCGTGCTTGCCCCGCTCACTTCCGAGAGTGCCGGGCGGCTGCGCGCCTTCTTGCTAAGGGCGTTAAGCAGATGAATGAAGCGAAGCAGGTCCAGCGTGTTGTGATTGCCGGGGGCGGCACCGCGGGCTGGATGATGGCGGCGGCAATCGCGCGCACGATGGGCAAGACCATCGACCTGACGCTCGTCGAATCCGAACAGATCGGGACGATTGGCGTCGGGGAATCGACGATCCCGCCACTCGTCAACTTCAACCGCATCCTCGGTATTCCCGAACCCGAATTCATGCGCGCGACGCAGGCGACGTTCAAACTCGGCATCCTGTTCGACAATTGGAAGCATGACGGCGACAGCTATTTTCACAGCTTTGGCCTGTCAGGCAAAGACCATTGGTCCGCCGGTTTCCAGCATTTCTGGCTCAACGCGCGCGAGCGCGGGCACGAGCAGCCATATAGCGACTATTGCCTCGAACTGGTCGCGGGGATGGAAGGCAAGTTCGCGCATCTGCCCGAAGAGCGCATGAACTACGCCTATCACGTCGACGCGACTCTCTATGGCCGTTTCCTGCGCAAGCTCGCAGAGGCCGATGGCTGCAAGCGTGTGGAGGGCAAGATCGCGCGCGTCGAACTGAACAGCGAAAGCGGCGACATTGCCGCGCTGCATCTCGACGGTGACCGGCGGATCGAAGGCGACATGTTCGTCGACTGCACCGGCTTTCGCGGGCTGCTCATCGACGGCGCATTGCACGCGGGGTTCGAGGACTGGAGTCACTGGCTGCCGAACGACAGCGCGATTGCCGTGCAGTCGAAGCATCTCGGTCCGCCGCAGCCCTATACGCAGGCGATCGCGCACGATGCGGGCTGGCAATGGCGCATCCCGCTGCAGCATCGCATGGGCGCAGGGATCGTCTATTCGAGCGGCTATCTGTCGCGCGACGAGGCCTATGACCGGTTGATGAGCAGCGTCGGCGAGCCGCTGATCGAGCCGTTCGACATCAAGTTCAAGGGCGGCGTGCGCCGCAAGCAATGGTTCCGCAACTGCGTCGCGGTCGGCCTGGCGGGCGGCTTCGTCGAGCCGCTCGAGGCGACGACGGTGCACCTCATTCAGCGCGCGGTGCTGCGCTTCATCCGCATGATGCCAAACGGCCGCGTCAGCGAGCGCGACGCACAGGAGTTCAACGACCAGCAGCGCGTCGATATCGAGCAGATCCGCGATTTCGTCGTGCTGCATTACAAGGCGACCAACCGCCGCGACAGCCCGTTCTGGCGCCATGTCGCGACCATGCCGGTGCCCGATTCGCTGCAGCAGAAGATCGAGCTGTTCCGCGAAACCGGCCGCGTGTTCCGCAAATATGAGGAATTGTTCGCCGAGAATAGCTGGGTGCAGGTGATGATGGGGCAGGGGATCGAGCCGCAGACCTATCACCCCATCGCCGAAAAGCTGCGCGATGATGAGGTCGAGCGCCTGTTCCAGTCGATCCGCGACAATATCGCCCAGACCGTCGCGACGCTTCCCGAGCACCATGCCTATGTCGCGCGCTATTGCGGCGCCGAAGAACCGAAGGCGGCATGACCCGCGGCGAGCGCGAATATCGGCAAATTATGGAAGCCCGACGGGTTCGCGGCTGGCATTGTTGCGGCGATACCGTTAGCGGTGACGGAAATATAAGGGTCCAGGGGGCATAATGGGGCGTCGGCGGCAGTCGGTTACGATCAAGCATGTGGCAGCCGACGCAGGGGTGTCGCTGCAGACCGTGAGCCGCGTCATCAACAACGAGCCCAATGTCCGCCCCGAAATGAAGGAGCGCGTTCAGGCGTCGATCGACAAATTGGGCTATGTCCCGTCGATCGCGGCGCAGCGAATGAGCGGATCGCGTTCCTATCTGATCCTCGCGATCAACGACCGCGAACGCACCATCGCCGACTGGCAGGGACGGCAGGGCGTCGACTGGGTCGATCAGATGCTGCTCGGCGGAATGCTGAAATGTGCCGAATATGGCTATCGCATGATCTTCGAGCTCGTCGACACGCATAATGATCATGTCGAGCGCGAACTGCGCGCGGCGATCGCGGCGTTGCAGCCCGATGGCGTGATCCTCACCCCGCCGCATTCAGACAATCCGCTGATCGTCGGCCTGCTCGATCAGCAGAAAATTCCGTTCGCGCGGATCGGTTCGCGCGGCGGCGCGGCGGGGATCGCGCTGACGATGGACGATGAAGGATCGGGGCGGCGCGCGACGCGCCATCTGATCGATCTTGGCCACAAGCGTATCGGCTTTATTCCCGGCTCGCCCGAATATAGCCTCAGCCAATGGCGCATCGACGGATGGGAAGCCGAAATGGCGGAGGAAGGCTTGCCGACCGACGGGCTGCTTGCTGAGGGCGACTTCAGCTTTGCCTCGGGCGCTGCGGCTGCACGGCATTTGCTCGACAGCCCCAATCCTCCGACCGCGATCATCGCGAGCAGCGATCAGATGGCGCTCGCAACGCTCGAAGTCGCGCGCGAGCGCAATCTCGATGTGCCCGCGCAATTGTCGATCGTCAGCTTCGACAACACGCCGATCGTCCGTTTCGCGCAGCCGGCGTTGACGGCGGTCGATCAGCCGGTCGCCGAAACCACATCGCGCGCGGTCGAATTGATCATCGCGGCCCAGCGTGGCGCGCCGCGTCCGACCGAGCCGACGCGCGTGCAGGGCGGCCTTGTCGAGCGCGCATCGAGCGCCGCGCCTCCCGTCGCTCTCCGTGGCTGAAGCAGCGACCGCGTCTCGCCAGTCGCTGCGCTTTCTTCTGCTCTATGCATTAGCTGCCGCCGGCGGCGCGATCGCTTACGTGCCCTTCCTGACGATCTGGTTGCCGTCGCGGATGACCCAGCTTGCCGGGACCGCCGACGTGCAGATGCTGGGTTATGTCACCTTTTTCGGCGCGGTTGCGGCGAGCATCGGAGGCATTGGCTTCGGCTGGCTCAGCGATGTGACGGGCAACCGGCGTGGATGGGTGTTGGCTGGATTGGTGTCGACGATCGCGCTGCTGCTGACAGTTCCCTTCGCGCAGGACATCTGGACGCTCGTGGGGATCATCATCGCGTGGCAACTGGCGCTGAACATGATGCTCGGGCCGCTTTCGGCATGGGCGGGCGATTGCGTCCCTGACGAACAAAAGGGCCTGCTCGGCGGCCTATTGGCATTTTCGCCCGCACTTGGCGCTTGGTCGGGGGCGCTGGTCACCTGGCCGGGGCTTGTATCGAACGAGGGGCGGCTGACCGTGATCGCCTTGTTCGTTGCGACGGCGGTGCTCCCGGTCTTGCTGCTCGGCCGCCCGCGACCATTCCCCGCACTCACCGCGCCGCCGCCCGCGCGCACCGTGGGCCAGCCAGCGCCGCGCCCGACCGGCCCCGCAGTGCGGATGTGGTTTGCGCGTCTGCTCGTGCAGATCGCCGAAGCTGCATTGTTCGCTTATCTCTATTTCTGGTTTCGCTCGATCGATCCCGACATGCAGGACAATGAGAAAGCGCGGCTTTTCGGCATGGCGCTAACGCTCGCCATTCCGATCGCACTGGCCAGCGGACGCTGGGCCGACCGCAAAGGGCGGCCCTTTCTGCCGCTCGTTGTCGCTGCCGCGGTATCGAGCATGGGAATGATCGGCATGGCGATGGCGACCGGGCTGGACGCCGCGAAAGCAAGCTATCTGTTGTTCGGTGTTGCAAGCACGGTGTTCCTGTCGCTGCATTCAGGCCAGACGTTGCGCATTCTGCCGCGCGCGGATCGCCGCGGGCGCGACCTTGGCATCTTCAACCTCACCAACACCGTGCCGTCGCTGATCATGCCTTGGCTCACGATTTCGCTCGTTCCGAGTTTCGGCTTTGACGCGCTTTTTCTGCTGCTTGCGGGGCTTTCTGCGGTGGCCGTGCTCCTGCTGGCAACGATGCCGCGCCTGCGCTGATCGTACGCGAAACAGCGCGCTTGATTTCATCCATCCACTATGCGACACCAAATTTGATAACGTTCACAAAACGGGATGGGAGAGACGATGCGCCGACAGGCAATGGTGATGGCTACCGCGCTGCTTTTGGCGGGAACGGCTATTGCGGCACCGCAGGGTGCAGGCACCGAAGCGGGCGTCGTCCACGCAGAGTTTTGGCCTGCGGCAAAAACCCCGGCGGCGATTTCGGATCCCAAGACCGAGGCGCGTATCAATGCGCTGATCAAGAAAATGACGGTCGAGCAGAAG
The DNA here is from genome assembly GCA_030655355.1 of Sphingopyxis sp. Taxonomy (GTDB): domain Bacteria; phylum Pseudomonadota; class Alphaproteobacteria; order Sphingomonadales; family Sphingomonadaceae; genus Sphingopyxis. Next base: position 5,113 of record JAURVS010000227.1, on the reverse strand, counting down.
GTGGGCCAGCTTGTGCAGGCCGACATTAGTACGATCACGCCCAAGGATCTCGAAACCTATCCGCTCGGATCGATCCTAGCGGGCGGCAACAGCGGCCCGGGCGGCAATGAACGGTCGAGCGCGGCCGACTGGGCGAAGCTCGTCGGCGATTTTCGCGCCGTGTCGCTGCGTCCGCAGGCGAATGGCGTCGCGATCCCGATCATTTTTGGCGTCGATGCGGTCCATGGCCATAATAATATCCCCGGCGCGACGCTCTTTCCGCACAATATCGGGCTTGGCGCGGCGCGCGATCCCGAGCTGATCCAGCGCATCGGCGCGGTGACGGCCGCTGAAATCGCTGGCAGTGGCATCGAGTGGACCTTCGCCCCGACGCTCGCGGTGCCGCAGGACCTGCGCTGGGGCCGCAGCTATGAAGGCTATGCGTCCGATCCGAAGCTGATCGCCGAATATGCCAAGGCGATGGTGCTCGGCCTGCAGGGGCCACTGGTCGCTGGGCGCTCGGTCGATGGCACGCATGTCGCGGCGACCGCGAAGCATTTCCTCGCCGACGGCGGCACGTTCGAGGGCAAGGATCAGGGTGATGCCAAGGTCGACGAAAAGGAGCTGATCGCGAAACATGCGATGGGCTATCCCGCCGCGATTGACGCCGGGGCGCTCACCGTCATGGCGAGCTTCTCGAGCTGGCAGGGCGTCAAGCACCACGGCAACAAAGGGTTGCTGACTGACGCGCTCAAGAAGAAGATGGGGTTCGAAGGCTTCGTCGTCGGCGACTGGAACGGGCATGGGCAGGTTGCCGGGTGCAGCGTCACCGATTGCGCGCAGTCGATCAACGCCGGGCTGGACATGTTCATGGCGCCCGACAGCTGGAAGGGATTGTACGAGACCACGCTGAAACATGCGAAGGACGGCACAATCCCCGCCGTCCGGCTTGACGACGCCGTGCGTCGCATTCTGCGCGTGAAATACAAGCTGGGGCTGTTCACCGAGGGGCATGTGAACCGCGGCAATTTTGCTGCCGTCGGCGCGCCCGATCATCTGGCGGTCGCGCGTGAAGCGGTTTCGAAATCGCTCGTCCTGCTGAAAAACAACGGCAATATTCTCCCAATCAAGCCGGGAGCCAACGTGCTGGTCGCGGGACCGGGTGCGGACAATATGGCGATGCAATCGGGCGGCTGGACAATCAGCTGGCAGGGCACCGATGTTGTCCGGTCCGATTTCCCGAACGGTCAGACGATCTGGGAAGCGCTGAACAAGGCGGTCGGCGATGCCGGCGGCAAGGCGGCGCTTTCGGCAGACGGCAGCTTTACTAACAAGCCCGACGTTGCGATCGTTGTTTTCGGTGAAGCCCCCTATGCGGAGTTCCAGGGCGATGTCGCGACGCTCGATTATCAGCCGTCGGACGCGACCGATCTGGCGACGCTCAAGAAGCTGAAGGCCGCGGGCGTTCCCGTCGTCGCGCTGTTCCTTTCGGGGCGGCCGATGTTCACAAACCCGGAAATCAACGCCGCGGATGCATTTGTTGCGGGCTGGCTGCCGGGTTCGCAGGCCGCTGGAGTTGCCGATGTGCTCGTCGCTGGTCGGGACGGCAAGACGGCGCGCGCCTTCACTGGCTCGCTGCCGTTCGCATGGCCGTCCGATGCGCGCTCGCCGGTAGAAAAACCGCAATTCGCGGTGGGTTACGGTCTGAAATATGGCGAAACGAGCCGTGTTCCGAAGCTGTCCGAGGAACTGGGTGTCGACATCACGAAAGCGCTGAATGTCGAGAATTTCTTCTCGGGCGGCCGCGCGCGCGCGCCATGGGTGCTGACCGTGACCGACGCGGGCGGGTCGCGGCCGGTCGAGTCCGGCCCGATGACGAGCCCCGGCGGTCTGGTCGCGTCGCGCTCGGTCGATGTGCGGGCGCAGGAGGACGGCAAATCCTTCGTCTGGACGGGACCCGCTGCGTTGCACCTTTCCGGTCCATATGCCGATCTGTCGCGGCAGCTGAACAATAGCTTCGCGCTCCGGATCGACTGGCGGATCGATGCCCCGGCAAGTGCGCCGGTGAGTATCGCGCTCGGCGGCCGCGCTTTCGATATTTCAAGCCTCATCAAGGCCGCGCCGCAAGGCAAGGTGTCGACGATCAAGGTACCGCTGCGCTGCTTTGCCGACGCGGGCGCCAATTTGCGGCAAGTCGACTATGCGTTGACTGTGCAGGCCGACAAGGGCTTCGCGACAACGCTGCTGAATACGAATGTGGAAGCGGTCGGGGAAAATCTGGCTTGCCCACCGGCTGTAAAATGACAAGACCCGCATAAGGGTTAGACGAAACCGGGTTGGGAGAGAAAAGAATGGCATTAGCGCCAGACATTGCGCCGAGCGGCGATCGCGCCGCGGGCGACGGTGCAGGGCATGTCGATGCGCCCGAGCTGCGCCTTTTCGTGATGGGCCTGTTCTTTATTTTCGGCGGCATCACCAGCCTGAACGACGTGATCATTCCGAAGCTCAAGGAGTTGTTTACGCTCAATTATACCCAAGCGATGCTAGTGCAATTCTGCTTCTTCACCGCCTATCTGGTGATCGGCATCCCCGGTGCAAAATTGGTCAAGAAGATCGGCTATATGCGCGGCGCAGTCGCGGGGTTGCTGACCATGATGGTCGGGTGCCTGCTGTTCATTCCGGCCTCGCAGAACGCGGTCTATGGGCTGTTCCTGTTCGCACTGTTCGTCCTGGCGAGCGGCGTCGTGATCGTTCAGGTCGTTGCCAATCCGCTGATTTCGCTGCTCGGCAAGCCCGAGACGGCCCATAGCCGTCTGACCTTTGCACAGGCATTCAATTCGCTCGGTACGACGATATTCCCGATCGCGGGATCGGTGCTGATCCTCGGCAGCCTGGCCACGATGAAAGCGGAAGATCTGTCGGGCGTCGAACTCGACGCCTATCGCACTGCCGAAAGCCAGGCGATCGTCCACGGCTATCTGGGTATCGCGGTTGCGTTGCTGGTCGTCGCTGGCGCCGTATGGCTGTTCCGCAATCGTCTGCAGGGAGAAAAGCATGAAGCGAGCGCGGGGCTGGCGGGTCTCGACCTGCTGAAACGCCCGCGCTTCGGCTTCGGGGCTTTGTGCATCTTCCTCTATGTCGGCGCCGAAGTGTCGATCGGATCGCTGATCGTCAATTATCTGATGCAGCCGGGCGTCATGGGAATACCCGAGCAGGCTGCAGGCAAGCTGATCGGGCTTTATTGGGGCGGCGCGATGATTGGCCGTTTCATTGGATCGGCCCTGATGCGCGTGGTCAGCCCGGGCAAGTTGCTGGCTCTGGTTGCGGTCGGCGCAACTACGCTGATCCTGATCTCGACCAACACGAGCGGCGTCTTCTCGGGCTATAGCCTGTTGTCCATCGGACTGATGAACGCGATCATGTTCCCGACGATCTTCAGCCTTGCGTCCGAAAAGCTCGGTAGCCGCGCGGCGGACGGGTCGGGAATCATCAATGTCGCGATCTTTGGCGGCGCGGTCGTGCCGCTTGCGACCGGCGCGATCGCCGACCTGACGGGCAGCCTCGCGACGGCATTGCTGCTCCCGGCGCTCTGCTATGCGGTTATCGCTGCTTTCGGTATCTACGCAAAGCGTCCCGCCGTCTGAAGCATAAAGCCGCGGGCGATGCGCTCTGGCGCGCGATCGCCCGCGGCTCCCCGCCCCCTCGCGGGAACTCGAAGATTATGCGGCGTCTGCGATCTCGACGCGATTCCGCCCAGCAGCCTTGGCTTTGTAGAGCGCCCCGTCGGCGGCCTTTAGCGCCGCGCGCGTGTCGCCATAGCCAAAGATATCGGCGACCCCGCCGGAGAAGGTGATCTGTCCGAAGGGTTCGTCGGTCTTGCGATTGATCAGGCGCCGGTCGGCGAGCGCTTCGCGCGCGTCGTCGAGCTTCTCCGCCGCCTGCGTCGGCGTCATGCCGCGGAACAGCATGACAAATTCTTCGCCGCCGTGGCGCGCGACGTGGCAGTGGTCGTTCGATATCCGTGCCAGCGTGTCGGCGATTGCCTTGATCACGCGGTCCCCCGCATCATGTCCGTGGAGGTCGTTGACCTTCTTGAACTCGTCGATGTCGCAAAAGGCGACGCTGAGCGGTTCGCAGGCGGCGCGTGCTTCCTTGTGGTGCCGTTCAAGCAAAGTTTCGAACGCGCGGCGATTGGGCAGGCCGGTCAGAAAATCGACTTCGGCATCGCGCTTCGCGCGCTCGAGGCTGCGGCGAAGCGCTTTGGCTTCATCCTCACTCTTGCGCATATCATCCTCGGCCTTGCGCGTGCGGTCGAGCATGACTTTCGCTAGATCGGCGAGGTTGGAAACGATGCGGCCCGTCTTCTGCAATTGTTCGAGGTCGACGACATGCTGCTCGAGCTCGGTCCCATAGTCGCTGGTGACGGTGCGCGCTTCCTTGGTGTTCGCGTGGAAGGATTCGAGATTGGTTTCGAGCCGCGTCATCAGCCGGTCGAGATCGGCGCGGTCGGGCTGGCCGCTGTCCTGTTCGCCAAGCTCGTTGAGCCAGCTCTGGTTTATGCCGTCGGCCGACTGCGCCTGCGCGATGATCTGACGCGCCAGCCGCGGATTCTTCCCGGAAAAAGCACTATGCGCCAACAGCAGATTGGCGGGCGTCACATCGAGATCATTGTCGACGAGGAAGGAGGTGATCGAGGCGGCGAGTTCGTATCGCGCTTGCCGCGCGAGGTCGAGGGGGCCTCCGTCTCCGGGCGGCGCATGTCCGCCTTCGGGGGGAGCGCCGCGTGCGTTGCGAAGCCCCAGCCAACCCAGGAACCGTCCTACCGGCTCGTTCGATTGTGTCGCTTTGGTGGTCATGCGATACTTAACGAGCCGACAAGGAGAGTTTTAAGCCAGATTCGTTCGATCTGACGGGGATTATTGATGCTTCGACCTTCCGCCTTTTCGCGAGTGGCCTATTCGGAACGTCAAAACAGCGACTTAAGTCGATTTGTTGCTTGAACGATTGCGCGAGCAGGACGTTCTCTGGCACTGAGCGATTGCGTTCGACCAGATAATCAAAGGAGCCGATCGTTGCTGGGCTGGATTTTCTTTCAACGGGATCTTGACCCGGCATTGCCGGAGGTGCCCGAAAT
>JAURVS010000199.1 GCA_030655355.1 Sphingopyxis sp. | reverse complement strand
GCTCGTCAACTCGCTGACGATTGCGGCACTCGCGACGATCGCCAGCCTCATTCTCGGCGCGGTCGCCGCAGTGATGCTGTGGCGCTTCCGCTTTCCGCTGAAGGGCGCGATCGACGGCACCATCTCGCTGCCGATCATCGTCCCCGAAATCTGCCTTGGCGTCGCCTTCCTGATGTTCTTCACCAAAGGATTGCAGTGGCCGACCGATCTGATCTGGCCGTTCAATCTCGGCGCGATCACGATCGCGCATATCACCTTCTGCTTCCCGTTCGTGACGATGGTTGTCCGCTCGCGCCTCGCGACGTTCAACCGCGAGCAGGAAGAGGCTGCAAAGGACCTTGGCGCGAACGAATGGCAGGTGTTCCGCGACGTGCTGATCCCGCACATCAAACCCGCACTGGTCGCCGGCGCGCTGCTGTCGTTCACGCTCAGCCTCGACGATTTCGTCATCACCTATTTCACCAGCGGCCCCGACACGATCACCTTCCCAGTGAAAGTCTATTCGATGGTCCGCTTCTCGGTGACGCCCGAGGTCAACGCCGCCTCGACTCTGCTCATCATCCTCACCGTCATTCTGACCGCCGTCGCGCTGAAACTTCAGGGCGTGAAGGCGATAGCGGAGACGCATTAGTGCAATTTCTCTTCCCCGTTCGCATCGAGCGAAGTCGAGATGCCCATCAGTCGGGCGTGCCCTCCGGGTGTGTCGACTTCGCTCGACACGAACGGATTTAGGACCAACCCATGACCGACACCGCCCGCCCGATCATCCAGATCCAGAATGTCTCTAAACGCTTTGGCAAGGTGACCGCGGTCGACAATGTCAGCCTCGATATCAACGCGGGCGAGTTCTTCGTCCTGCTCGGCCCGTCTGGCTGCGGAAAGACGACATTGCTGCGGATGATCGCAGGCTTCGAGCTGCCGACCGAAGGCAAGATATTGATCGACGGCCAGGACATGGCGGGCATCCCGCCGAACAAGCGCCCGGTGAACATGGTGTTCCAGAGCTACGCTGTGTTTCCGCACATGAGCGTCGCCGACAATGTCGCTTATGGGCTCAAGATCGCGGGGGCCAAAGGCGGCGAGGTCAAGGATCGCGTCGCCGAGGCGCTCGAACTCGTCAAGCTCGGCGGGTTCGAGACACGCATGCCCGACCAGATGTCGGGCGGCCAGCGCCAGCGCGTCGCGCTTGCGCGTAGCCTCGTGATGCGCCCCAAAGTGCTGCTGCTCGACGAACCGCTGTCGGCGCTCGATGCCAAGCTGCGCGCGCAGATGCAGTTCGAGCTGTCCGAACTGCAGGAAAAGGTCGGCATCACTTTCGTCACCGTCACGCATGATCAGGACGAGGCACTGTCGATGGCATGCCGCATCGGCGTGATCAACAAGGGTGAAGTCGCGCAGCTTGCGACGCCGTCGGACCTCTACGAATATCCCGCGAACCGCTTCGTCGCCGATTTCGTCGGCTCGGTGAATATCTTCGAAGGCAAGCTCACGCTCGACGATCCCGACAGAGCCGCGGTCGACTGCCCTGGGCTTGGCAAAGTCTACCTCAACCACGGTGTCACCGGCCCGCACGGCGCCGATGTGTGGATCGCGCTGCGCCCCGAGAAAATCTATCTGCACGTCCCCGGCGAGGGCAAGGCGGTCAAAGCCGCCGCGCAGGACGCGCCCGACGGCTATAATTTCGCGCGCGGCAAGATCAAAGGCATGAGCTACCTCGGCGATATTACCCTGTTCGAGATCGAGTTGGAATCGGGCGCACGTATCCGCGTGTCACGTCCCAATCTGTCGCGCCACGATCAGGAAGACTTCACTTGGGACGACAAGGTGAGCATGCACTGGCGCGCCGACAGTCCGGTGGTGTTGCTGGGATAACCCCCTCAACCGTCATTGCGAGCGAAGCGAAGCAATCTAGGGTAGCGTAAACCGCCCTGGATTGCTTCGCTTCGCTCGCAATGACGCGAGGTTAATGCGCCGCCTTCTTTCCCGGCAACAAATGCAGCACACCCACGATCACTCCGCCCAGCAGCAGCCCGAATATGCCCGCACCGCCGGCATTGATCAGCCATTCCCAGATGCCCGCGCCTGGCAGGTTGCCCGCCACCGCATGCGCGAAATCATGCAGGCCGTGGCCGATATTGCCGATATGATATTCGTCGAGGCCGTGGAGGAAAATCTGCCCGCCGACCCACAGCATCGCCGCGGTCCCGATCAGCGCGAGCGCGGCCAGCAGCTTCGGCATGAACGACACCAGTCCGCGGCCGATCGCCCGGCGCGCGCTATTGCCTTCCTTCGCCATGTGCAGCCCGATATCGTCCATCTTCACGATCAGCCCGACGACGCCATAGACCGCGATCGTAATGAAGATCGCCACGACCGCGAGCGTCGCAGCGCGCATCGCAAAATGCTCGTCGAGCACTTCGTTCAGCGCGATCACCATGATTTCCGCCGACAGGATGAAATCGGTGCGAACCGCGCCCTTAACCATCAATTCTTCATGATCCTTGTCGGCGACGATCTCGGCGTCTTCGGCAAGGCTCGTCTTGTCCTTCTGCAACGCGTGCAAGACCTTCTCGGCGCCTTCAAAGCAAAGATAGGCTCCGCCGATCATCAGCAGCGGGGTTATTGCCCACGGAACGAAGGTCGACAGCAGCAGCAGCGCCGGCAGGATCAGTACCAGCTTGTTGAAGATCGAGCCCTTGGTGATCCGCCAGATGATCGGCAGCTCACGATCCGGCGTGAAGCCGGTGACATAGCGCGGCGTCACAGCCGTATCGTCGACGACGACGCCTGCGGCCTTGACGCCCGCCTTCGACGCGGCGGCACCGATATCGTCGATGCTCGCCGCCGCCACCTTGGCGATCGTCGCGATGTCGTCGAGCAGGGCAAAAAGGCCGGATGGCATAGGGTCTTGGTCTTTCCTGTTTAAAGCGCGCGGAGCTTGGGCAGCACCTCATCGAGCGATTTGCGGATGATGGCAACCATCTCGTCAATCTGCTCGGTGGAGATGATGAGCGGCGGGCACATCACGAGGCTGTCGCGGATGCCGCGGACCATCAGCCCGTTCGCGATGCACGCGTCGCGCGCCATCGGCCCAGCGGTGCCCTCTGCGCCGCCAAATCGCGCGCGCGTCTGCTTGTCGGCGACAATCTCGACCGCGCCGAGCAGCCCGACCGAGCGCGCTTCACCGACGAGCGGATGGTCGTTCAGCGTCGCCAGCGCTTTCGCGAGATGCGGTCCGGTAATGCTGCCGGTGCGCTCGACGAGCCCTTCGCGTTCGATAATCTCGATATTCTTGAGCGCGACCGCCGCGGCAACCGGGTGGCCCGAATAAGTGAAGCCATGGACAAAATCGCCGCCGGTTTTCAGAACTTCGACGACGTGCGCCGCGACCGCGGTGGCCGAAATCGGCAGATAGCCCGACGAAAGCCCCTTCGCCATCGGCATCAAGTCGGGCGTGAAGCCCATCGTCTCGTGGCCCCACATCTTGCCGGTGCGCCCAAATCCACAGATCACTTCGTCTGCGACGACGAGCAGCCCATATTTGCGCGCCACCGCCTCGACCTTGGGCCAATAGCCCTTCGGCGGAATAATCACCCCGCCCGCCCCTTGCACGGGCTCGCCAATGAAGGCGGCGCAGTTTTCGGGACCGACCTCGAGGATCTTGTCCTCAATCGCCTGGACGCACGCGTCGCAGAATTCGTCGTCGCTCATCCCCTGCGCCTCGTTGAACGCATAGGGCTGGCGCACATGCTCGACGCCCGGGATCGGCAAATCGCCCTGCGCGTGCATCGCCTTCATCCCGCCGAGCGACACGCCTGCGACGGTCGAGCCATGATAGGCGTTCCAACGGCTGATGAAGACAGTCCGCTTCGGCTCGCCCTTGAGCTTCCAATAATGGCGCACCATGCGGAACACCGTGTCGTTCGCCTCGCTTCCCGACGCGTTGAAGAAGATGTGCGGCAAGCGGTTGCCCGTGAGCGACGCGATTTTCGCGGCGAGCGTCACTGTCGGCGGCGTCGCGGTCTTGAAGAAGGTATTATAGAAAGGCAGTTCGCGCATCTGCGTCGCCGCCGCCTCGACCAGTTCCTCGCGGCCATAGCCGACATTGACGCACCACAGGCCGGCCATGCCGTCGAGAATGCGGTGCCCGTCGCCGTCGTGGATATAGCAGCCTTCGGCATGAGTGATGATGCGGCTGCCGCCCAATTTTTCGATTTCGGCCCAGTCGGCCTGTGCGGGCAGATGGTGCGCGACGTCGAGGCGGCGCAGTTCGGCGATGTCGTGATTGCGGGGCATATCATAATCCTGATCTTGGGAAGCGGCCGAAGCCGCGATGTCGTGGGTGATGGGCGTTACGGCCCGCGCCGATCAGGGAGAGAAGCAGAGCCGCGCGAGATAGCGGTCGTAACGCGTGACGCGCGCGTTCACAGCGCGCCCCGCAACGCCTGCCCCAGCAGGCTGAAATAGGTCTGGCTTTCCGAATTGCCATCGACGGCCCATTCGGGGTGCCATTGGACGGCGAGCAAGGGCGCGCCGTTCGGCCGTGCGCTGAACGCCTCGACCAATCCGTCGGGGGCGCGCGCTTCGACCGACAGCCCATCGGCAAGCCGTCCGACGCCCTGATAATGGACCGAATTCACGTCGAGCGATTCCGTCTGATATGCCGACGCCAGCATGCCGCCTTCGACCAGATCGACATGGTGGCGATGATCGAACATCGCATCGAACAGCGTTCCATCAGGCGTATGATGCCGCAGCAATTCGCCATTCGTCGCCGTATCGCGGCGCAGCGTCCCGCCGAGCGCGACGTTGATGTCCTGAAATCCGCGACAGATGCCGAACAGCGGGCGCTGCGCGGCGATCACCGCGTCGACCAGATCGCGCATCATGCGGTCGCGGTCGGGATCGAACGGCCCCTCGCCTTCATTATCCTCGCCATAACGCGCCGGTTCGACGTTCGATGGCGACCCGGTGAGCAAGACGCCGTCCAGCCGCCCGACGATCTCATCGGCGCGCATATAATCGGGGAGCGAGGGAATGAGCAGCGCGGCGCAATCGGCGTGGCGCATCGCGGCCTTCGCATAACGGTTCATCACCGCCTGCGCATATTCGGCGCCGACCTGTCGGTTGCAGGCGATGATGCCGAGGACGGGACGGGCGGACACGGGCTGCGGAATCCTTGCAATGAGCGAGGATTCCTTGCTGCCGATTTTCTTCGGCGGATGCCAGCGGAATTTGCGTCAGGCGTATTGACGCGCGAACGCGGCGGCGGCGCCGAACAGCCCCGGCTGCGGATGTGTGATCAGCTTGACTGGAAGCGCCGCCATGAAACCCTCGAAGCGCCCCTTCTCGACAAAGCGTTCGGGAAAGCCCGACACGACCAGGCTGTCACGGATGCGCAGCCCGAGCCCGCCCGCAATCACGACACCGCTCGCGCCCTGCGCCAGCGCCAGATCGCCCGCGACGCTGCCGAGCGACAAGCAGAAACGGTCGACCGCAGCGGCGGCAAGGCTGTCCTGCCCGCTCAGCGCATTGGTCCAGATCGCCTTGTCGTCGAGCGGGGTTACCGCGCGCCCTTCGAGCCCCGCCAACGTTTCGTAAATATCGACGATGCCCGGTCCCGACACGATGCGTTCGATCGAGACGCGGCGGTGCCGCTTGCGCAACCGCGCAAGGATGGCGTCCTCGATGCTGTCGAGCGGCGCAAAGTCGATATGCCCGCCCTCGGTCGCCTGCACGCGGTAATCGGCGCCGTCGCGCCAGATATGCGCAACGCCAAGCCCAGTGCCCGGGCCAATAATGGTGATCGTGCCGCTGGCCGGGAGAGGTTCGTCGGGGCCGGTCAGCCGCTCGAAATAGCTTTCGTCGGCTTGCGCCACTGCATGGCCCACCGCTTCGAAATCATTGACGAGCACATGGCGCTCGACGTTGAGCTTTTCCCCGATCAACGCCGGGCGAATAATCCACGGATTGTTGGTGAAGCGGATAATCTCGCCGCGCGTCGGCCCGGCGATCGCGATCGCGACGGCGCGCGGCAAACTGCCGCCCTGCAGCCGCTCGAAATCCTGCCAGGCGGTCTGGAAGCTGGCGTGATCCTTGGTGTGCAGCGTCGTCGCTTCGCCGAGCGAGACCACGCGTCCACCCTCGACATCGGCGATTGCAAAGCGTGCGTGCGTGCCGCCGATATCAACCGTGACGATCCGTTCGCTCATATCTCTCCCTTGCCGATCCCGACGCGGCCAGCCCAGTCCGACGAATGTCGCATGGCTGCGCGCGATGCAACAAGGCATAGCTATGCGCGGCCGCTTGCCTTTCTGCGCCGGCGCGCCTAGTTGCGACTCGTTCTCAATAAAGGAATTGCCGCAATGTCCGATGCACAGATCCTCCCTACCCACGACTGGAACGGCGACAGCGGCGATCGCTGGGCCGCGAATCTCGAGCGTCTGGACATCATGCTTAAGGATTTCGGCCATGCTGCGATCACAGCCGCCGATGCGCAACCGGGTGAACATATCCTCGATATCGGTTGCGGCTCGGGCACATCGACCTTCGTTCTTGCCGAACAGGTCGGCACCCAGGGTTATGCGCTCGGCGTCGACATATCCGAACAACTGGTCGCCGTTGCCAGCGCCGCAACACCCGACGCGCGGCCGGTCGAATTCCGCTGCGCTGACGCGGCGACGGCGCCGTTGCCGGCGCAGGAATTCGACCTGCTCTTTTCACGTTTCGGCGTGATGTTCTTCGACGATCCGGTAGCCGCATTCACGCACATGCGCGGCGCGTTGAAGCTCGGCGGGCGTCTCGCATTCGTGTGTTGGCGCGGCGCGCAGGAAAATGACTGGGTCCGTCTGCCGATGGCGGCGATCCGCGATATCGTTCAGCCTGTGCCCGCCGATCCGAATGCCCCCGGCCCGTTCGCCTTTGGCGACCGCGAGCGACTGGCGAATATTCTTGCCGCCGCGGGCTTTACCGCGATCGAGATTACGCCATTCGACACGGTCATTTCCTATGGGCACGGCGACACGCGCGATGCGGCGGTCGACGACGCGCTCGAAATGGCGTTCCAGGTCGGTCCGCTTTCGCGCGCGCTTGCCGACCAGCCCGACGATGTTCGTGCGAAAGCGGCCTCAGCCGTCCGCGCGGCGTTCGCGAAACGACCCGGCGAAACATCGGTGCAGATTGACGGAGCCGCGTGGATCGTGACCGCGCGCAACTAGGCGCGTTCGGCGAGCTTCTGCGCGCGAATATCCTTTTTGAGCACCTTGCCGACTTTCGAGCGCGGCAGATCGTCCCAGATTTCCAGCTCCTTGGGCGCCTTGACGCTGCCGATCGCTGCTTTGACCGCGGCGATCAGCGCGTCGGGATCGGCGCTGTGCCCGGCGCGAAGCTGGACCACCGCGCACACACGCTCGCCCCATTTGTCGTCGGGTAGCCCGAACACCGCACCGTCCTGCACCGCGGGCTGTGCAAGCAACGCCTGTTCGACCTCGGCCGAATAGACATTGAAACCGCCGGTGATGATCATGTCCTTCGCGCGGTCGACGATATAGAGGAAATTGTCGGCGTCGAGATAACCGATATCGCCGGTCCGGTGCCAGCCGTTCACCGTCGCCTCTGCCGTCGCGGCCGAATTTTTGTAATAACCGTCCATGACCAGCGAGCCCTTGACGACGATCTCGCCGCGCTCACCCTGCGGCACGACATTGTCTTCGGCATCGAGGATCGCGACCTGGACCAGCGGCCCCGGCTTGCCTGCCGATGGCAGGCGGTGGCGCGCGATCGACCCGTCCGCGTTGAAGTGATCCTTCGGCGCCATCATCGAAATCATCATCGGCGCTTCGGTCTGGCCGAAAAGCTGCGCCATCACCGGCCCGAGTTTGGCGATCGCTTCCTCCAGCCGCGCGGCGGAAATCGGTGCCGCGCCATACCAGAAGCACTGCAATGACGACAGATCGGTCACGGGCAGCGCCGGATTGTCGAGCAACATATAGATGAGCGTTGGCGGCAAAAATGTGTGCGTTGCGCGATGGCGCGATGCGAGCGTCAGAAACTCACCGATGTCGGGATAGGGCATGATCACAATTTCGCCGCCATGCGTCATGATCGGGAATGCCAGCACCCCCGCAGCATGGGTGAGCGGCGCCATCGCGAGATAGACCGGCCGCCCCTCGAACGGATACCCCATCAGCGTCAGCGCCGTCATCGCTTCCAGATTGCGGTTCGTCAGCATCACGCCCTTGGGGTGGCCGGTCGTCCCACCCGTTCCCGGCAGCATCGCCAGGTCGCTGACGGGCGCCGCCGCAAATGGGGTGTCGGGGGTGCCCGCCAGCCACTGATCGAGCGAAGGAGCAAAAGGCTGCGGCGCGTCGAGGCAGACAAGCAGCTCGAGCTTCGGTAGATCCTTCCGCAACGCATCGACCAGTTCGGCGAATTTGCTATGGAAAAACAGCGCTGCGCAGTCGAAATTGTCGAGGACGAACGCATTCTCGGCAGATTCATTGCGCGGGTTGATCGGGCACCACACCGCGGCAGCGCGCGAGATGGCGAACACGCAGGCAAAGGCGACGGGGTCGTTGCCCGACAGGATCGCGACATGCTTTCCGGCTGTGATCCCCGCCCCGTTCAGCCCGCGCGCGACGCGATGCGTCAGCGCTTGCACCTCGGTATAGGACAGGCTCTTGCCATCCATTGTCAGGCAGGGCGCATCGCCGCCAAGCGACGCGCCCTTGTCGAGCCAGTCGACCAGCCGCATCAGTCGTGGACCGTAACGATCGGTTTCAGCACCAGGCCAAAGGCGCGGAGCGTGCCGAGTATCTCGTGATGGCCGAACGCCTGGCAAGCCGAAGCGAAACCGACGCGGCGCGGCGGTTGCTGAAGCAGGTTCATCGCGCCCCACGCCTGCATCAACCCGGTCTGCTTGTAATTGCAATTGCCGTGGATCAGCACATGCGCGCGGCCGAGCGGACCCGACGCATAGACTGAATCGATGCTGGTATTGAGCCGCGGATTTTCGCGCGGCGGCATGTCGCCCTGTACCGTTTCCGCCATTTTCGCGAGCGCCGCTTCCTGCTCCTTAAAGGGCAAGGGCTTGATATCGGTATCGATCATCTTCGTCATCGCGACGACATTGTCCATGACTTCGCGCGCGAACACGCCGCCATAGACTTTCACCGTCGAAACGCGCGGATCCTGCTTGAACCAGATCGGATGCGAGGTGCCGCCCCATGGCAGAGTGAGCGCTGTCGCGTGCTGGCCGGGAACCTGACATTCGGTCGCTGTGAGCGTCGGCCACTGAACATATTGGTTGTTCTCGAGGAAATACCAATCGGCCTTCAGGATCGTAAAGATCGTCTGCACCGACGCATAGGTCGGGAAGCCTTTCCACAGCACGAGCATGTCGAGCGTATCGAGCCCCGGCATCGTCTCGAGCGCGATGTTCGCGGCAATCTCGCCCGTCGTGTACATCTGCGCGACGCATGGAGAGAGCAGCAGTCCCTTTTTGGCGAAGGCATCGCCCCATTTTTCCTGCGCCAGCAGCATCCAGTCCTGCTCGCCCGTCGTGTCGAGATAATGCACGCCGGCGGCAAGGCACGCCTCGACTGTCTCGGGGCCATATTTGATGAAGGGGCCGACCATGTTGCACACGACCTTTGCGCCCTTGAACAATTTGGTCAGCGCTTCGACGCTATGTTCGACCTCGGCAACTTCATAGTCCGCAGTCTCGATCCCGGGGACCTTGTCCAT
>JAURVS010000198.1 GCA_030655355.1 Sphingopyxis sp. | reverse complement strand
AGAACCGCGCAACAATGGCGCCTGGTTCTTCGTCAACGAACTGATCGAAGACGCGCTGACCGATGCCGGCAAGAAGGGCATGCGTCCGCGTTACGCGGGCCGTACCGCCGCAGCGTCGCCTGCGACGGGCCTGATGAGCCGCCACCAGACCGAACAGTCGGCGCTTGTCGCCGATGCTCTTGGCCTTTCGGTTCGTGCCGAAATCCGCCGTACCAAGAATAAAGCCTGAGCCCAAAGCTTAAGCCCTAAGGAACTGCATTTATGAGCACCGAAGTCAAAGTCCCCACGCTGGGCGAAAGCGTCACTGAAGCGACGATCGGCGAATGGCTGAAAAAGCCCGGCGAAGCGGTTGCGCTCGACGAGCCGATTGCGAGCCTTGAAACCGACAAGGTGGCGGTCGAAGTGCCGTCGCCTGTCGCGGGCGTGATGGGCCAGCAGCTTGCTGCGGTTGGTGACACGGTCAATGTCGGCGCGTCGATCGCAACGATTGAAGCGGGCGGCGCTGCCGCTGCTCCGGCACCTGCCGCCGCTGCCCCTGCTCCCGCGAAGGCTGAAGCGGCCGCGCCGGCACCGGCGACCGCCGCAGCGCCGGTTCCGGCCGAAGAGGCCGGCGACGGTGTCACGACGCTGTCGCCCGCGGTGCGCCGCCTCGTCCTTGAGCATGGCGTCGACCCCAGCAAGATCAAGGGCACCGGCAAGGACGGCCGCCTGACCAAGGAAGATGTGCTCGCCGCCGCCAGCGCTGCGCCTGATGTCGTAGCGGCTCCGGCTGCAGCTGCAGCGGCGCCCGCCGCCAGTGGCGCGCCGGGTCGCCTCGAAGAGCGCGTCAAAATGACGCGGATGCGCCAGACGATCGCCAAACGGCTCAAGTCGGCGCAGGACACCGCGGCGATGCTAACGACGTTCAACGACGTCGACATGTCGGCGGTGATGGCGACGCGCGACAAATATCGCGAAAGCTTCGAAAAGAAGCATGGCGTCCGCTTGGGGGTCATGAGCTTCTTCACCACCGCGGTCGCGCTCGCTGCGCATGATATTCCTGCGGTCAACGCACGCATCGACGGCGACGAAATCGTCTATCACGACTATCTCGACGTGTCGGTTGCGGTCAGCGCGCCGAACGGTCTGGTCGTGCCCGTCGTGCGCAACGCCGACAGCCTCACATTTGCCGAGATTGAAAAGGCGATCGCCGACCTCGGCAAGCGCGCCAAGGATGGCACGCTGACGATCGACGACATGACTGGCGGCACCTTCACCATCTCGAACGGCGGTGTGTTCGGTGGCCTGATGTCGACCCCGATCATCAACCCCCCGCAGTCGGCGGTGCTCGGCCTTCATCGCATCGAGGATCGTCCGGTCGTGCGCAATGGCGAGATCGTCATTCGTCCGATGATGTATCTGGCGATGAGCTATGACCATCGCCTGATCGACGGCCGCGAGGCGGTGACCTTCCTCAAGACGATCAAGGAAGCGATCGAGGATCCGACGCGTCTGCTGATCGATCTTTGATCGGATGACGGCCTTCTCTTCCCGCACGATTCTCGTCCTTGTTGCTGCCGCGGCTCTCGCGGGCTGCAGCGAGGGCGAAAGCCGCATGCAGAAGGGCTTCGAGGACGGATTCAAGACGCAGTTTGTGGAAAAGTTCGACAGTTCGTGCCGCGCGGCGGCCGAAGGTGCGGGCGCTCCCACAGGCATGGTGGCCGAAGTCTGCAAATGTGCCGCGGACGAATTGGTCAAGAAATACAGCGCATCTGAACTGATGAGCCTGTCGCCCGAAACGGCGACGCCGGTTATGAAGTCGTGCGCCGCGAAATCCGGGCTGACGCTTTGAGCGGATTCGCTCTTCCGGCTGCCGGGCAAAAAATTGAGGTAGATTGAACATGGCTGATTACGACTACGACGTCCTTGTCATCGGTTCGGGGCCCGGCGGCTACGTCGCGGCGATCCGTGCGGCGCAGCTGGGTCTGAAGACCGCTTGCGCCGAAGGGCGCGAGACGCTGGGCGGTACCTGCCTCAACGTCGGCTGCATCCCTTCGAAGGCGATGCTCCACGCGTCGGAATATTTTGACGCCGCGGCAAATGGCGCGATGGCGAAGATGGGGATCGACGTGACCCCCAAGCTGAACCTGCCGGCCATGCACGGCCAGCGCATCGACGCGGTGAAGGGCCTTACCGGCGGCATCGAATTCCTGTTCAAGAAGAACAAGGTCGACTGGCTGAAGGGCTATGCGAATTTCACATCGGCCGACACGGTCGAAGTTGCGGGCAAGGCGTATCGCGCCAAGAATATCATCATCGCGACGGGTTCGTCGGTCACCCCGCTGCCCGGCGTAGCGGTCGATAACGACAAGCAGATCATCGTCGATTCGACCGGCGCGCTCGAACTTGCGAAGGTTCCCGAGCATATGGTCGTCATCGGTGGCGGCGTGATCGGGCTCGAACTCGGCAGCGTGTGGCGCCGCCTCGGGGCCAAGGTCACCTGCGTCGAGTTCCTCGACCAGATCCTGCCCGGCATGGATGCCGACGTCCGCAAGGACGCGAACCGCATCTTCAAGAAGCAGGGTATCGAATTCAAGCTCAAGACCAAGGTCACCAAGGCCGAAGTCAAGGGCAAGAAGGCTGTGCTGACGCTCGAACCCGCCGCCGGCGGCGATGCCGAGACGATAGAGGCCGACGTCGTGCTCGTATCGATCGGCCGCCGTCCGAACACCGACGGGCTGGGCCTCGACAAGGCGGGCATCGCAGTCAATCAGCGCGGCCAGATTGAAACCGATCATGATTTCAGCACGCAGGTCCCGGGCATCTGGGCGATCGGCGATGTGATCCCCGGTCCGATGCTCGCGCACAAGGCCGAGGACGAAGGCATCGCCTGCGCCGAGAACATCGCCGGGCTGACCGGCATCGTGAACCATGATGTCATTCCCAGCGTCGTTTACACGATGCCCGAAATTGCCGGCGTCGGCCTGACCGAAGAGCAGGCGAAGGAACGCGGCGAGGTCAAGGTCGGCAAGTTCCCGATGGCAGGCAACAGCCGCGCCAAAACCAACCACGAGCCCGACGGCTTTGTGAAGGTGATCGCCGACGCCAAGAGCGATCGCGTGCTCGGCGTCTGGATCATCGCCAGTGTCGCGGGAACGATGATCGCGCAGGCCGCGCAGGCGATGGAATTTGGTGCGACGTCCGAGGATATCGCCTATACCTGCCATGCGCATCCGACGCATAGCGAAGCGGTGAAGGAAGCGGCGATGGCGGTGACGGGCAAGCCGATCCACATCTGATACGGTTATGATGGGGGAGAATATGATGGCGAAGCATGGGCTCTGGGCAGCGGCTTCGCTGGCCATCTCCCTCACCGCGACTGCGGCTGAGGCGGCTCCCGATCTCAATGCGGCGAATGCGCGGCTGACGGCGCTGCTCGACAAAAATTATCCGGCGCTCGACGCGATATACAAGGATCTGCACCAGCATCCCGAACTCGGGCTTCAGGAGGTCCGTACCGCGGGTATCCTTGCGCAGCATCTGCGCAAGGCAGGCTTTACCGTGACCGAAAAGGTCGGCGGGACGGGCGTCGTCGGCGTGCTGAAAAATGGCGAAGGCCCGACGATCCTCATTCGCGCCGACATGGATGCGCTGCCGATGGAGGAGAAGACCGGTCTCCCTTACGCTAGCAAGGCACGCGCAATCTATGAGGGCAAGGATGTGCCTGCGATGCACGCCTGCGGCCACGACACGCATGTCACCTATCTCGTCGGCGTCGCGCAAGCGCTGTCGGCGATGCGCGACAGCTGGTCGGGGACGATCGTGCTGATCGGTCAACCCGCCGAAGAAACGTTGCAGGGCGCGCGTGCGATGCTGGCCGATGGCTTGTTGACGCGCTTTCCGCGCCCGGATTTCGGTTTCGCCGCGCATGTTTCCAACTTGCCGTCGGGCCGTGTGGCGATCAAGGCGGGGCCGTCGTCGGCGGCGTCGGACAGCTATTCGATCGTCTTCCACGGCCGCGGCGGGCACGGGTCGATCCCCTCGGCAACGATAGACCCGATCCCGATCGCGGCGCGCTTTGTCACCGATGTCCAG
>JAURVS010000187.1 GCA_030655355.1 Sphingopyxis sp. | reverse complement strand
GTCGGGTCGATCTTCTTTGGCGGGGGCACGCCCAGCCTGATGCCGCCCGCGACAGTGGCGGCGGTGATTGCGGCGGCGGACAGCGCGTGGGGGCTCGGCGAGGATGTCGAAATCACGCTGGAAGCGAACCCCAACTCGGTGGAAGTCGCCAATTTCGCCGATCTGGCCGCGGCGGGAGTCAATCGCGTTTCGATCGGGGTGCAGAGCTTTGATCCCCAAGTGCTTGAGTTTCTTGGCCGTGCGCACAGCGAAGACGAGGCGCGGCGGGCAATTGCGACGGCGCAGGAGCATTTTGCGCGCGTCAGTTTCGACCTGATCTATGCGCGGCCGGGCCAATCGATGGCCGAGTGGGAAGCCGAGTTGTCCGGCGCGCTGGCGTTCGGCACCGATCATCTGTCGCTCTATCAGCTGACGATCGAGCCGGGCACGCGCTTTGCGACGCTTGCGGCGAAGGGTGACTTAACCATTCCCGATGGCGATACCGCCGCCGATCTGTTCGACGCGACGCAGGCGATGACGCGCGCGGCGGGGCTGCCACGTTATGAAGTGTCGAACCATGCGCGGATCGGGCAGGAGAGCCGTCATAATCTCGCTTATTGGCGTTACGCCGATTATGCGGGGGTCGGTCCCGGCGCGCATGGGCGGCGGCTGCGGCAGGCGACCGAGCGGCACAAGAAGCCCGAAAATTTCATCTCGGCGGTGGACCGCAACGGCCATGGGCTGAAGGTCGAAACCGACCTGCCCGACCATGAGCGCGCGACCGAGGCGATGCTGATGGGACTGCGGCTGACCGAAGGGATCGACCTGTCGCGGATCGAGGCGCGCACCGGATTGGCGCGCGAGGCGTTTGTCGATGTTGATGCAGTGGCACGGCTCGCGCGGCAGGGATTGATGCGGCGCGACGGCGATCGGTTGATCGTCACCGACGACGGCATCTTGCTGCTCGACTCGATCCTTTCCGAGGTGGTGCGGACCGGCTAACCTGCTTTGAAATGGGGAGTTGGTTTGAGGCAAGATTTCATCCGCGAATGGGATGCCCATCTGGCGCATGAGAAGCGCCGGTCGGAGCATACGCGGCGCGCCTATATCGCGACCGCCGAGCGTTTTTGCGCGTTCCTTTCACGGCATCGCGGCGGCGCGGTCGATGCGCCGATGTTGGGTGCACTCACCCCGAACGATCTGCGCGCCTATCTTGCCGATCGCCGCGCCGAGGGGCTGGGCAATGCGTCGGCGGCGCGCGAACTGTCGGCGCTGCGCGGATTTCTGCGTTTCGTCGGCGGATCGGGCGCGAGCGTGCCGCAGATGCGCGGACCGCGCGTCAAGAAGGGGCTGCCGAGGCCGGTGTCGCCCAACGAGGCGCTCGCGCTGGCGCAGGATGTCGAGGACAATGCGCGGCAGGGCTGGACCGGCGCGCGCGATTTTGCGCTGCTGCTGCTGCTCTATGGTGCGGGGCTGCGTATTGGCGAGGCGCTGTCGCTCACCGGTGCGTCGGTTCCGCTCGGCGAGACGCTGCGCGTGACGGGCAAGCGGAACAAGACGCGGATCGTGCCGATCCTGCCCGCGGTGGCCGCTGCCGTGGCGCGCTATGTCGCGGCTTGTCCCTATCCGATTGCCAAGGACCAGGCGCTGTTTCTCGGCGCGCGCGGTGGGCCGCTGGCGCCCGGTGTGATCCGCGCGAGCGTGCGGTCGGCTCGCCGCGCCTTGGGCCTGCCCGAGCGGACGACGCCGCATGCGCTGCGCCACAGTTTCGCGACGCATTTGCTCGCGGGCGGGGCGGATCTGCGCAGCCTGCAGGAATTGCTCGGCCATGCCAGCCTGGCCTCGACGCAGGTCTATACCGCAGTCGATGCCGCGCATCTGCTCGACATCTATCGCAGCGCGCACCCGCGGGCCTAGTCGCTGTCGGGCTTCGGCTTCCAGTTGATGACGCGGTAGATGTAGATGACGACGAGCGAGCCGATCGCGATGACCGCGAGCGGACCGACAAATGCGTCGAGGTTCGCGAAATTCCCACCGAACCAGTTTCCGGC
This sequence comes from Sphingopyxis sp., assembly GCA_030655355.1. Taxonomy (GTDB): domain Bacteria; phylum Pseudomonadota; class Alphaproteobacteria; order Sphingomonadales; family Sphingomonadaceae; genus Sphingopyxis. The sequence goes on along the minus strand of JAURVS010000187.1, from coordinate 13,821 downwards.
GCCAGCGAGCGCCGAAATCCAGATCGCCGATCCGGCGGCAGTCCAAACCAAGAATTTCGCCTGATTCATCTTCACCATGCCCGCGGGCAGCGACACCATCGTGCGCGCGACGGGCATGAAGCGCGCGACGAAGACGATCGCGGGGCCATATTTCAGGAACCAGCTGTGCAGCCGTTCGACCTCGGCCCAATCGAGCGTGAGCCAGCGGCCATGGCGATCGATAAAGGGTTTCAGCCGCTCATAGCCGATCCAGCGCCCGATGCCGTACCAGACCCAATTGCCCGCCGTCGTCCCGGCGACCGCGACCGCGACGAGCGTCCAGAAATCGAAATGGCCTTTCGCGACCGCGATCCCGCCCAGCCCCATGATCACCTCGGATGGGATCGGCGGGAACACATTCTCGAGGAACATGAGGATGAATATCCCCGCATAGCCCCAGCTCTGGATCAGGTTCAGGATGAAATCGGTCATGCGATGCGTAACGCGCCGTGCCGTGGACCCGATCCAATATTGTCATTGCGAGGAGCGGAGCGACGAAGCGATCTCCAGCTATCGGCCTTGCTTGAGGTCGATGGCTGGAGATTGCTTCGCTTCGCTCGCAATGACGAAAACATTTTGGTCAGCCGATCCGCCGCAGGATCGCGTCCCAGATCATGCCCGCGGTGTCGCTGTTGTTGAAGCGGTCGATCGCGACGATGCCCGTCGGCGACGTGACGTTGATTTCGGTCAGCCACTCGCCTCCGATCACGTCGATGCCAACGAAGACGAGGCCACGTTCGCGCAACTGCGGCCCCAGCACATCGCAGATTTCCTGTTCGCGCGGCGTCAGTTCGGCGGCTTCGGCATAGCCGCCGACTGCTAGGTTCGAGCGGAATTCGCCTTCGCCGGGCTTGCGGTTGATCGCGCCGGCGACGTCGCCATCGACGAGCACGATGCGCTTGTCGCCCTTGCTGACGCTCGGCAGAAATTTCTGGACCATGAAGGGTTCGGGCCACACCTGCCCAAACATCTCGACGAGAGCGCCGAGATTGCCGCCATCGGCGTCGATCTTGAACACAGCCTTGCCGCCATTGCCGTGCAGCGGCTTGATGACCACCGCGCCGTGCCGCGCCTGAAAATCCTTCACGGCGTCGAGTTCGCGCGTCACCATCGTCGGCGGCATATATTCGGGGAAGTCGAGCACGAAGACTTTCTCGGGCGCATTGCGCACCGAAACCGGGTCATTCACGACGAGCGTCTCGCCCGCGAGGCGTTCGAGGAGCCATGTTCCGGTGAGATAGCCAAGGTCGAACGGCGGATCCTGCCGCATCAGCACGACATCAATGTCGCGGCCGAGGTCGAGCAGGATTTCGTCGCCGAATTGATAGTGCGCACCGGCTTCGCGCTGTGCTGCGATGATGCGGTGCGCCTTCGTCGTCAGCCGTCCGGCCTCCCACGTCAGACCGCGTACATCATAATGATATAGCTCATATCCGCGCTCGAGCGCCTTCAATATCAGGTGGAAACTGCTGTCGCCTCCGATGTTGATGCCATCCATCGGGTCCATTTGTACCGCGGCGCGCAGGGTCATTCGTTCATCCTCAGGGTTGCCAGACGTGGACCAGATGGCGCGGCAGGCGCCTTGGCGCAAGGAGCATCACGTCGATGCGTATGTCATCGCGTGGCCCGGCAAAGCGCGGTCGCAATATTTCGGCGGCTGCCGCGACGCGGCGCAGGCGATATTGGTCGATCGCAAAGTCGAGATCAGCGGGGCGGTCGCGCCACTTTACCTCGACGAATGCAACGATCCGCCCGCGCCGCGCGACCAGATCGACTTCGCCCGCAGGTACGCGAAGCCGCTGGCCGAGGATACGCCAGCCGTGCAGCCGCAACCACCACGCCGCGCGGCGTTCGGCCTTGCGCCCGCGTGCCTCGGCCGCCGCACGCTTCAAGCGCCGTCTTTCAGAAGCAACGCCCGTGCGTAAATCTCATGGCGATCGAGCCCGAAACGTTTGGCGACCGCCTTTGCCGCCTGCGCGACGGGTTTGTCGGCCATCGCCGCACGCAGCGCCGCGTCGAGCATATCGTCATCGGCTTCCTCGGCCACCGCTTCGCCCGGCGGGCCGACGATGACGACGATTTCGCCCTTTGGCGGAGCGTCGGCATAGCGCGCCGATAGCTCGGTCAATGTTCCGGCGACGCATTGCTCAAACATCTTGCTGATTTCGCGCGCGACTGCCGCCTCGCGATCGCCGAGCCCTTCGGCCATCGCGGCGAGCGAGGCCGACAGCCGCGGCCCGCTTTCATAGAAGACCAAGGTCGCGCGCAGGCCGGCGAATTCGGCGAGCGTGTCGGCGCGCGCTTTCGCCTTGTTGGGCAGGAATCCCGCGAACAGGAAACGGTCGCTCGGAAGACCCGACAGAGTGATCGCGGCGATCGCGGCGCAGGGGCCGGGCAGAGTGGTGACGTGCCGCCCCGCTGCGCGCGCGTCGCGCACCAGCTTGTACCCGGGATCCGAAATCAGCGGCGTGCCCGCATCTGACACGAGAACGACAATTTCGTCGGCCATTCTGGCAACCAGAGCGGCGCGCGTGCGTTCGTCGCTATGATCATGATAGGGGGTCATCGGCACACGCAAACCCAGATGCGACAGCAGTTTCGCGGTAACGCGCGTATCCTCTGCGGCGATCACGCCAGCGGAGGCGAGGGTCGTTGCCGCGCGCGCGCTGATGTCGCCAAGGTTGCCGATGGGCGTCGCGACGATATAGAGACCGGGCAAGGGAGAATCTGAGATGTTCGAATCTGGCATGACGCCGAAAATGGCAGAAACTGCCGACCAGCGCCAAATTAATGCATCGCCGCGCCGTCAAATGTTGCGCGGGCTTGGTGTGGCGGCGATGGCAGGGCTGCTCGCGGCGTGTCAGGTCGTTCCGAAAACCAGCGGTCCGGCAACTCCGCCGCCGCCGACGAATCCCGATGACAATGTCGGGCCCGGGCTTCCCACCGACACCGATCGCCACCGCGTCGCGCTGCTCGTGCCGCAGACGGGCCCCAACGCCGACGTCGGCATGGCCATCGCCAACGCGACCACGCTGGCACTGCTTGATTCGCGCACCGAAAGGGTCCGCATCACCACCTATGATACCGCGCTTGGTGCCGCTGCCGCGGCGAAGCAGGCGGTCGCCGACGGCAACAAACTGATCCTCGGGCCATTGCTCAGCGAAGATGTCACCGCAGTCGCGCCGGTCGCCCGCGAGGCGAAAGTTCCTGTGCTCAGCTTCTCGAACGACAGCGGCGTGGCGGGCAACGGCGTCTTTATCATGGGCTTTGTTCCCGGCCAGTCGGTCGAGCGCGTCGTCGCCTTTTCGCGCGCCAAGGGGCATCAGCGCTTTGGCGCACTCGTTCCCAAAAATGTCTATGGTGATCGTTCGGCTGCTGCGTTTCGCTCCGCGGTCGCCGAAGCGGGCGGCACGCTTGTTGCGGTTGAAAGCTATGACCGTAGTGCAACGGCGCTGACGGGCGCAGCGCGCCGCATCGCCAACGCGGGCGCAATGGACGCGGTGCTGATCGCCGATAGCGGCGGCAATGCGATCCGCGCGGTCCCAGTGATCAAGACCAGCGGCAACAAACAGATCCTCGGCACTGAACTCTGGAACACGGATGCTGCGCTGGGCGGCAACGCGGTGATGCGCGGTTCGTGGTTCGCCAGCGTTTCCGATGGCCTCTATGGACAACTTGCGAGCAAATATCGCACGCGCTTTGGCAAGGCGCCGTACCGTCTCGCCAGTCTCGGCTATGATTCGGTTCTGCTGACCGTGCGGATCGCGCGCGACTGGAAACCGGGCACGAACTTCCCCGCGACGCGGCTGCTCGCGGCTGACGGTTTTGGCGGTATCGACGGGATATTCCGCTTCAACAATCGCGGCATCGCGGTTCGTGCGCTCGAAGTCAGCGAAATCGGCGCTGGCGGTTTCCGTGTCGTCGATCCCGCGCCGACCAAATGGTAGCTGCCGGCTGACAGTGGCAGACCAGCCACAGTTGAGCTGAAAAGCGTTAATGAGTGGGCGCGGCGGCCTTTACGACGGCGCTGCGATCACTATATGACCGCCACGCGTGTTTTTGCATCGACTCTGCACGCCTATTTTAAACGATCCAGGAGATACAGCTATACCACCGCCCACGACCCGTCGCTCAATGGCACCGATGCCGCCTAAAAACGGCCCGCGTTACAATGAATTTATCGCTTCCCCGAAAGTCCGCGTGATTGACGAGGAAGGCGAGAATCTCGGCGTGATGCTGACGGCCGAAGCCATCGAGCAGGCCGCCTCTGTGGGCATGGATCTGGTTGAAGTTTCTCCCAACGCCGATCCGCCGGTGTGCAAATTCCTCGACGTCGGCAAGTTCAAGTACGAGGCGCAGAAGAAAGCGAACCTCGCACGCAAGAGCCAGAAGACGCAGGAAATCAAAGAGATCAAGATGCGTCCGAATATCGACGATCATGATTTCGATACCAAGATGAAGAAGGTCTTCGATTTCCTCGGCGAGGGCGACAAGGTCAAGATGACCATGCGTTTCCGCGGCCGCGAAATGAGCCACACCCAGTTGGGCCTGAACGTGCTTCAGCGCGTCGCCGAGCTGACCTCGGAAATCGCGAAGGTCGAGGCGCATCCGCGCACTGAAGGCCGTCAGATGCTGATGGTGATCGCGCCGAAATAAGGCGTCTGTTCGGTCATCCGATATGAAATTGCAGGGCGGTCGTTCCAATGGATCGGCCGCCCGCTTCATATCGGCGCTCGGTCATCCGGGCGATTCCGTCCGCGCCCACGGCGATCAGCGTCGAGGCGCGCGTGCCGTAGATATCGCCGCGCAGGAACAGCGCCGGGCCATCTTCGGCCATCAGCGTATCGAGTAAGGGTTGGGGGTCCGCATCTGAGCCGACGGTTGTCGCGAGCGCCGCCCGCAACCGCTCGGCGCGGGGGCAGGGGGTATCCACAGGTTCGTTGGCGAGCGCGTGGACGCCCGGCGCAAGCGTCGCGATCGCGGGCCTCGGCCGATTTGTCAGCAGCCGCGCGCCTTCGTCGCCGATGGCGAACAGATTGAACGCGTTGAAGCGGTCGAGATCGGCTTCGGCGGGATCGGCAAAACGCCCGTCGCCGCGCAGCATGTCGACGACGAGCGCGCCGCGCGATTCCTTTGTCGGGTCGGGCAGTGCGCCGCGGACATTGGTCACGACGACGATGCGGCCGCTCGGCCGATGGACACCGAGCCATGTTCCCGCCGCTTGCAGATCGCGCCCGGCGACGATGCCGCTGCCATCGTCCCACGCGGCAAGCGCGGCGGCGGGGCGCGCATGAAACTCGTCGCGGTTGCCGATGAGGATGAGGGGCCAGCGGGGATGAGCCTGCCAGGCGAGAGCGACGACACACATGGCGCCCCCTATCGTGCTTGTCGTCCGGCTTGCCAAGCGATGCCTTCACCGGCTGTGTTATATGACTAAATCACTGCATTGATCGCTGCGGTAAAAACTGATAGCTTCGCGCCATCTTTCTGGAGGGGGAGACGATATGACCGACGCGATCAAAACACCGTGGCACCTTTGGGTGGTTGGGGGGCTGTCGCTCCTCTGGAATGTTTTTCCGGCAATCGATTTCACGCTGACGACAATGCGGAGCGAATTCTGGCTGTCGCAATATACGCCCGAACAGCTGGCCTTCATCGTCGGCGCGCCGGCCTGGTCGAACATCTGCTGGGCGTTGGGCGGCTTTGGATCGCTGCTTGGCTCGGTGCTGCTTCTTGCGCGCTCGCGCCACGCGCTGACGGCGTTTTTGATCTCGGCGGTCGGCCTGCTCGGCGTGACCTATTATCAGCTGGTGCTGAATGGCGCGAAGCTGAAGGAGTTGCTCGGTGACGTGCCGCTGTACTTCACCGTCACCATCTGGGTGATCCTGCTCGCGCTGATAATCTATGCACGGGCGATGAAGAACAGGGGCGTGCTGCGCTGAGGCGAAGGGCTTGTCGTTCGTCATCCCGGGCTTGACCCGGGATCTACGGCGACGCTGAAGTCGTGGACCCCGGATCACGTCCGGGGTGACGAGTGAGGATCAATATCCCGCTACCGCTTGCGGATAAATGCGCGAATGTCCGCCGATAATTTGTGGCGATCCTCGTCGCGGATATACATCATGTGGCCTGCGCCATAATATTGATACTCGATCCGGTCCTGCGGGATGCCGGTGCGCGACAGTGCATATTCGGCGGCGAAGAAGGGCGTCGCGAAATCATAATAGCCCTGACCGACGAACACGCGCAGTCCGGAGTTCTCGCGCAGTGCCTGCCCGATATAGGGGGCGACATTCAGATAGGAATTGCTGTCGCGTCCGCCGATGCGCCAGTCCCACGCGCCGCCGATGCTGCCGATCGACTGATATTCGCGGTCGGTCTTGAACCCCAGCCCGTCGCGGCTCCAGCTGTTGATCGCGGCGGTATAGCTCGCGTCGATGCCATAGAAGCTCGGGTCATTGTCGGGGCCTTCGCCCGCGCTGTCATAATCCTTGCCCGTGTAACGGCTGTCGAGCCGCCCGACGGTCAGCCCGCTGTCGCGAAGCAATTCCTTGTAGAAGCGGTTCGGCGTGACGCGCAGGTCGGCGCTCTCGAGATAGGTTTCGGACAGGCCCGTGAAGCGCGCGAGGTCGCGGCGGATTGCAGCGCGTTCCTCGCCCTGCAATTTCTGGCCCTTGAGAAGCGCGGTCGCATAGGGCCCGATCGCCCATTGCCGCGCTTCCTCGACGAAAGCTTCGACCGACGATCCCGTTGCCTTGCCATGATAGAGCGCGGTCGCGGCCATTGAGGGCAGGTTGGTGATCGGTGACAATTCGTTACCCGGCGTATCGGCGCCCGCCGCGAAGTCGAGCACGGTCGAAATCAGGATGATGCCGTTGAGCGCGACGTCATTATATGTCTCGTTCATCAACTGATTGGCAACCGCAGCCGAGCGCGTCGTGCCATAGCTTTCGCCGCCCAGATATTTGGGGCTGTTCCAGCGGCCATTGTCGTTGAGCCAGCGGCGGATCACTTCGGCGACGAGCTTCGCATCCTGCGTGACCCCGTAATAATCCTTGGGGTCGGCCTTGCCGATCAGATGCGAAAAGCCGGTGCCCGGCGGATCGATGAACACGACGTCGGTGACGTCGAGCAGCGCGTCGGGATTGTCGACGATCGGATAGGGCGGAGCGCCATCGTCGACGCCGGTGCCGGGGATCGCGACGCGCTTCGGTCCGAACGCGCCCATCATAAGCCATACGGTGCCCGATCCCGGGCCGCCGTTGAACAGGAAGGTGATCGGCCGACCGGGGTCGCGCGGTTCCTTGATATAGGCGGTGGTGACGACCGCGACTTCGGGCACGCCATCCTTATTCTTGATGATCATCTCGCCGATCGTCGCGGCATAGTTGATCCGCTGTCCGCCGAACGTGCCGCTGAGCTTGGTGGTGCGGACCTGCGGCTCATAATCGGCGGGCTTCTCGGCCTTCGTCTTGTCGGCGGCGTCCTGCGCGTAAAGGACCGATGGTGCCGTGGCGGCAAGCGCCAGCGCGATAAACGACAGACCCGATTTCATTTTTGTATCTCCCCGATTGCGGGAAGACCCTATGCAGCGCGCAGCGAGGCGGCAAGGTTACTTGTCGGTTACAACGGGGCTTTTGTCGAAGCGGGTAGGGCGCTGTGCTTCACCGGCGCGACAGGATCCGGTCCATCACCCAGGCCGTGTGCGCGGCGCTTTCGCCGGTCGAGGGATGGAGCGCGCGACCGGCGAGATGGTCGCGCATCGCTTCGACGTGAAAATGCTGGATGGTCGGCGGGTGGGCAACGTCCGTCTCAATGCATTCGTCGCCGCGCAATAGCCGGACCGGCTCTTCGTCGAATATCGAAAACAGAATTTTGCCCTCGCTGCCGGTGACTTCGACCCGGTCGCGTCGTTCGGCGGCGCCGAAGTTCCAGCTTCCCGATCCCGTGACGCCGCTCTTATGCAGCCAGCATGCCGTCACGGCATCAGCGGCGCTATATCTGGCCTGCTGGTTGATCGCGAAGCCTGCGACATCCTGGACATCGCCGAACAGCCAACAGAAAAAGTCGAGCCCGTGGCTTGCGAGGTCATCAAAATATCCACCGGGCGCGATATTGCCATCGACGCGCCAGTTGCGCGCCGAAACATCGGCAGGACTCGCCGTTTTGGTCAGCGTCCAGTGAATGTGGCGAACGGTTCCGATTGCGCCTTCGCCAAGCCATGCCTTGATCTGCTGAAACCGCGGCAGTGAGCGACGATAATAAGCGATGAAGAGCGGCGCGCCCCGATCGGCAAAGGCGTCGCGGATCCGGACGGAAGCAGCATAATCGGGCGCCATCGGTTTCTCTATACAGCAGGGCTTGCCCGCGCGAGCGACTTCCAGCGCATAGGCTTCGTGGCTGTCGGGCGGCGTCGCGATATAGACGGCGTCGATCTCGGGAGAGTGGATCAGTGCCTCGGCACTCTCGAATATGTGCGGTACGCCATGACGGGCCGCATAATCCTCTGCCTTTGCGCGGGTGCGGCTGAAGAGACCGTACAGCGCAAAACCCTCGACCTGCTGATAGGCCGGTGCGCTTTTGCGTTCAGTCACATCGCCGCAACCGATCATGCCCCAGCGGATCAGCGTCATCGCTTCGTCAACGCCCCCACTTCGTCTTGCTAGATTTCCCATACCGGCCCTTGCGCGTGCCCGGCTTGCCCTCGTTCGAGCGGCCGACGCGCGGCGCGACTTGCTCGCCTGCGGGCAGACCCAGTTCGTCGGCCTCAAGCTTGCGGATCTCGTCGCGCAGGCGTCCGGCTTCCTCGAATTCCAGATCGGCGGCGGCGTCGCGCATCTTCTTTTCGAGGTCCTGGATATAGGCGCGCAGATTGTGGCCGACCATGTGCGTCGGCTTATCGTCGCCGATATCGATCGTGACCTGATCCTTCGACGCCACATGCGCGATGATGTCGCCAATGCTGCGCTTGATCGTCGTCGGCGTGATGCCATGCTCGATATTATAGGCATTCTGCTTTTCGCGGCGGCGGTCGGTTTCACGCATCGCGCGCTCCATGCTGCCGGTGATGCGGTCGGCATAGAGGATGACGCGGCCGTCGATGTTGCGCGCGGCGCGGCCGATCGTCTGGACGAGGCTGGTTTCGCTGCGAAGGAAACCCTCCTTGTCGGCGTCGAGGATCGCAACGAGCCCGCATTCGGGAATGTCGAGCCCTTCGCGGAGCAGGTTGATCCCGATGAGAACGTCGAACACGCCGAGGCGGAGGTCGCGGATGATCTCGATACGCTCGAGCGTCTCGACGTCCGAGTGCATGTAGCGGACCTTCAGCCCCGCCTCGTGGAGGAATTCGGTGAGATCTTCCGCCATCCGCTTGGTCAGCGTCGTGACGAGTGTGCGGTAACCCGCCGCGGCGGTCTTTTTCGCCTCGACGATCAGATCGTCGACCTGCTCCTCGACCGGCTTGATCTCGATCGGCGGGTCGATGAGCCCCGTCGGGCGGATCACCTGTTCGGCGAACACGCCTTGCGTGCGGTCGATCTCCCACGTTCCCGGCGTCGCCGAGACGCTGACCGTTTGCGGCCGCATCATGTCCCATTCGGCAAAGCGCAGCGGGCGGTTGTCGATACAGCTTGGCAGGCGGAAGCCATATTCGGCGAGCGTGATCTTGCGGCGGTGATCGCCCTTCGACATCGCGCCGATCTGCGGGATCGTCTGATGGCTTTCGTCGACGAAAAGCAAGGCATTGTCGGGCAAATATTCGAACAGGGTCGGTGGCGGCTCGCCGGGCAGGCGGCCGGTGAGGAAGCGGCTGTAATTCTCGATGCCCGCGCAGCTGCCCGTTGCGGCGATCATCTCAAGATCGAAATTGGTGCGCTGTTCGAGTCTTTGGGCCTCGAGCAGTCGGCCTTCGATTTCGAGTTCCTTCAGCCGTTCGGTCAGCTCGTGCCGGATCGCCTCGCTCGCCTGTTTCAGCGTCGGTCCCGGGGTCACATAATGGCTGTTCGCGTAAACGCGGACATAATTGAGATTGGCGATCTTCTTGCCGGTCAGCGGGTCGAACTCGGTGATCTCTTCGATCTCGTCGCCGAAAAAGCTGATCCGCCACGCCATATCTTCATAATGCGACGGGAAGATTTCGAGATTGTCGCCGCGCACGCGGAAATTGCCGCGCGCGAACGCCTGATCGTTGCGTTTATATTGGAGCGCGACGAGCTTGCGGATGATTTCGCGATTGTCGGCGACCTGACCCTTTTTGAGGTCGAAGATCATCGCGGAGTAAGTCTCGACCGAACCGATACCGTACAGACACGACACCGACGCAACGATGATCACATCGTCGCGTTCGAGCAATGCGCGCGTCGCCGAGTGGCGCATACGGTCGATCGCCTCGTTCACCGAGCTTTCCTTCTCGATATAGGTGTCCGACCGCGGCACATAGGCTTCGGGTTGATAATAGTCGTAATAGCTGACGAAATATTCGACCGCATTGTTCGGAAAGAAGCTCTTGAACTCGCCATAGAGCTGCGCCGCGAGGATCTTGTTCGGTGCGAGGATCAGCGCCGGGCGTTGCAGCTCGTCGATAACCTTCGCCATTGTGAAAGTTTTGCCCGAGCCGGTGACGCCCAGCAGCACCTGATCGCGCTCGCCATCGAGCGCCGTGGAGACGAGTTCGCGAATCGCCGTTGGCTGATCGCCCGCGGGCTCATAATCGCTAACTAACTCGAATCGTTTGCCACCTTCGACCTTGTCGGGGCGTGCGGGACGGTGAGGAACATAGCCCTCAGCGGTGTCGATTTCATCGAGCGATGTACGAATCTGAATTGCCATTGCTGCCAATATGGTATCGATGGGGCGGGTCCACAATCGCAATGAATCAGAACAGAACCCCCAAACGAATAGTCACAGGAGAACAGGGTATGAAGAAAATTTTGACGGTAGCCGCTATCGGCGCGCTGCTCGCAGTGTCGGGTTGCGGCAAAAGCGAAAACGCCAGCGGCCCCGTGAAGCGCGAAGCCGGCAACTGGAAAACCGACGTCAAGCTGGTGAAATTCGAAGTTCCCGGCATGCCGGCCGAAATGAAAGACGGCATGGCGAAGATGATGGAAGGTGCCAGCGGCATGGACCAGTGCTTCACGCAGGAGCAGGTCGACAAGGAAGATATTGCGTCGGAACTCGCCAAGGGTCCGGGTAATGGCGGCGAATGCAAATGGTCGAAGAAGGACATTGCTGGCGGCAAGATCGACATCGCCGGGACCTGCACCGCCAACGGCCAGACCGTCGACATGACGATGGCAGGCACGATGGAAGCGAAGAAGACCGACGTCACCATCACGACCAAGGGCAAGGTCCCGACGGGCGGCGACATGGAAATGGTCATGCAGATGACCAGCAGCCACACAGGTCCGTGCAAGGCACCGGCGGCGACCTGAGCCTTCACGCTTAATTCGATAAATGTCGGGGGCGTCAGTGGAAACTGGCGCCCCTTTCATATGGGTTACGCCGCCAAGGGATCGCCCGCTGTCGCGCGGCGGCGAAGATTGAGAGCAGTCCGCTGTTCCAGCGTGTTTACACCCATTTGACGCGTCGATCGACCGGTTCGGCACCGCGGCGCTGCACGCGGCTCGAACTCTGTTCAGGACTTGAGATCGGGCTTCGGAATGGCACGGATCAGGACCGGCTTGGCCTCGGGCGCAAAATTGAGCGACAGGGCCGTGGCGACGCCGATGAGGACTGCGGCTACGATGAAGATGACCAGTGCCGTCCGCCAGGCGGCGAAGCGGCCGTGCGGTTCGTTCGGGTTCCAAATCGGGCGCCCGTGATCTTGGGTCGCGGCTAATTCAGCGACGCGCCGTCCCGAGGCCTCCATCGCGTCAGCCGCCTCGGCGAGCGGGCCGGATGGGAACTCCCCGGTCGCGCCGGGTTCGCGCGTGATGCGATACAGGTCATTTTCGAGGTCGAGTTCGATCGCGAGATCGCCGCTGAAATGATAGCGGCGGAAATCGAGAGCGACGCGGCGGTTACCCGGATAAGAGATGGTCGCATCCCAGTCGCTGTTCCACAGGTCGAGAACGACTCGCCCGCTCATGATGTCGATGACACGCGGCGTCAGGACCCAGTGCGAATTTCCCCATTCCACCGCCTCGGTGTCGATCCGGATCGTTCCGTCGGGGGAGATGTGGCGATAATGCGGACCCGGCGGAAGATCGGCGCGGGGTCGGCGCAGCCTTGCGACGGCGTCCGCGAGTTCGGCGAGGGGGCGTTCGGCGCCATTGTCGCTCTGATTACGGAAGGTTCGCGCTATGGGGTCGATGCGCAGGAGCGTTTCGCCGTCATCTTGCTGGAGCCTCAGAAACAGGCTCCCATCGGCGTTGCCGCTGATCCGGCTCGCCGGCCATGACACGCAGTCCACGACGACATGCTGTGTCGACATGTCGATGAGCACGGCCCAGCTGGCGGGCGCATGCGGTCCTGTCCCGACGTCCCCGACGCGCTGCTCATAGCGTAGCGACCCGTCGGCGGTGAGCGCGGCCACCGCGCCCGGATATGGACGAGGGACGTAGAATCCCCAGACACCGTTCGATAGCTCGCTGGCTGCAAAGCGTACGACGGTCGGGCCAGTCTGGACTTCCTGAACGGTAAAGCGGTGAATCTCCTCGGGATAAGCGGGATGTGCGAGTTGGAGCGGCACCGTGTCCACGCTGCGCCATGGGAGCGCCCAGACATCGAGCCCGCCGATCGTCAGCCCATCGTCGCTAAAACCGATATGGACTTGCCGCCAAGCGGCAGCATCGGACCTTATCGCTTCGGCCCCGGATATGGACATCGGTTCGGCCGCAACAAGTGGCTGCGCGGCAGGTGGTGCAGCGGCGGCCGCGCTATTGGGCTCAGGCGTCGTGGGCTCCGCGCGGCGGAACAACGCGCGCAACCCGAACCCTATGGCGAAGCCGAGAGCGCACGCGATCGCCCAGGGAATGATAAAGAGGGCGCTGATGAGCGAAAATCCGAGGACCGCATTCTCGATCGAAATGTCGGTCCCGGTCCGGGTCGCTCCTTCCCATGCGATCGCCCCCGCATAGGCTATCAACGGCACCAAGGCCCATGCCAGCATCGTCCGGCCAAGCCAACGCCGCGGGACGAGCGCAATGAGCAATGCCGGAATGGCCAGCGCCGCTGCGACCAGCCATCCTGTGTCCGTCACCATCGGGGTAAAGTCATTCCAGGCTTCCTTCGTGGCGGCGAGGATCGTCAGGACGTCAGCGGATGCGCGGCCGAGACGTCCAGATTTCGCTGAAACGCACGCGATTGGCAATGGCCTGATCTGCGATCCGCGTGCCTCGGCGCCGCCCAGCGCTGTGTCCTATTCGTGCAGGTTCGGACCCGTCGATGGGCGGGGCCGCGACGCTATTTGATGGCGCGCAGCGGGAAAATATGCGCTTGGGAAGCTGTGTTCCGCGCAGCGAGGCCTGACCCATGCTGATCCTGTTCCTTGTCGGCGTCTTTCTTTCGATTTTTCTCGGCGTTCTCGCGTGGCGTCTGACGCGGACGCTGCCCGCGCGCGGCATTGCCACTATCCTCGTGCGTGTCTTGCTTCTCGCGGCGGCTCTCCTGATCGGTTTTGCTTACTGGGGACAATATACCGATGCCGGCCACCGCGCGTTCGACGAGATGGACGGGATTTATCCCTTTCTGGCCGGGCCGCTCGGAACATTGCTCGCCGCTGCGGCGGCGCTGACGGGATGGCTGGGCAGCCGCCGGAGCCGATCTGCCGGGTAGGAAGAGCGG
>JAURVS010000155.1 GCA_030655355.1 Sphingopyxis sp. | reverse complement strand
TCGCACGCTCGCGGCGCTGGAATGTCCCTATCCGCTGTTCGACGGCCTCAACCTGACGTGGGAGACGCTGGAGGGGCTGGCCAAGCATAATGGCCCGGTGACCAATCCCGGCTGGGCGCTCGCCGAGATCGATCGCGATTTTCCGCTCGACCTTGGCAGTCACGCGAGCCTCGAGGCGCAGATTGCAGCGGTCGCCGACGACATCGCCTATGACAATCACGACATCGACGACGGCCTTCGCGCCGGATTGCTCGACCTTGAGCAGTTGATGGAACAGCCCTTCGTTGCTGCAAATTATCGTGCAGTTGAAGAGCGTTTCCCAGACGCTCCGCGTGACCGGCTGCTGCGCGAACTGGTGCGCGACCAGATTGGCGTGATGGTCAATGACGTGATCGCGGCGACGCAGGCGAATGTCGCCGATGCGGGCGTGGCGAGCGTCGAGGAGGTTCGCGCGGCAAGGCGGACACTCGGCGGTTTTTCGGCAGAACTTGCAGCGCAAGAACGCGACCTCAAGCGCTTCATGTACGCCAATCTCTATCACCACCCCGAACAGATCGCTGCGGCCGAAGCCGCCAATCAGGTCGTCGGCCGCCTGTTCGCGGCCTATGCCGATGACCCGCGCCTGATGGGCGCGGACTGGTCGGCGCGCCTGCCCGGCGAAGAACGCGCGACAAACCGGCACATCGGTGACTATATCGCGGGCATGACCGATCGCTTCGCTATCGACCGCTATGCGGACATCTTCGGCCGCGACACGGTGCCCGAGGCGCTGGCGCATGCCTGACGCGCTGAACGTCGGCGCGACGGGGCTGATCGGGCGCGCGGTGATCGAATGTTTCGGTTCCACACCGGTGACTGTGCTCGCGCGGCGTGAAGTCGAAGGCCTTGCCACGCATCATAATCAACGGATCGCGCCGTCCGGGCGCTGGGCCGACATGATTGCCAGCGAAAAGCCCGCGGTCCTCATATCCTGCCTTGGCACCACGATCCGGCAAGCTGGGTCGCAAGGCGCCTTTCGCGCCGTCGATCATGATCTCGTTCTTGCGGTCGCTGAGGCAGCGAAACTCGCCGGTACCGTGCATATGATCGCTGTGAGCTCGGTTGGCGCGGCGGCGAAGAGTGGTAATTTCTATCTGCGGACCAAGGGCGAGACCGAAGATGGTCTGCGCGCGCTCGGCTTCGACCGGCTCGACCTGATGCGGCCCGGGCTGCTCCGCGGCGATCGGCCGGGGCCGCAGCGGCTGGGCGAGGGGATTGCGACGATTGCCGCGCCACTGACCGACGCGTTGTTGCACGGCTCATTCCGCCGCTATCGGTCGATCGCGGGCGAAACCGTCGCCGCAGCGATCGTGGCGTTGGCTTCGCAAGGGGGTTTGGGCGTGCATATCCACGAAAACGACGCAATCCGCGCGCTCGCCGATTGACTCCGCAAATCGGCAGCGCCAAGGCTCGGGCGTCTGTCGGATCGCGCAAGAGATTCGACCGGCCGCGCGGGAGAGCGTGAGGGCAGGGCAACCGGCGCCTCACCACCGAAGGAGCAACCGCCCCGGAAACTCTCAGGTCAGCAGGACCGCGCAGGCTGGAACGGACACTCTGGAAAGCGTTCCGGCTGGTTGCTGGAACCACCGAAGGGGTAACTCCGTGGTTTCATGGAGGAAAACTCTCAGGTTCCCGTGACAGAGGGGGCATGGCGACAGGGCGCGGCGATGGGCCGCGCATACGCTATGCAACCGCGGGAGACTGGCATGACCGATAATGAACAGACAGACGACGAAGTCGCGATCGAGACCGCGACGCTGCCGCTCGATGCCTGGCACCGCGCGAAGGGCGGCCGGATGGTCGAGTTCGCCGGTTATTGGATGCCGATCCAATATGAAGGCATCATGGCCGAACATCTCTGGGTCCGCGCGAACGCCGGCCTGTTCGACGTCAGCCATATGGGCCAGTTGGCCATTTCGGGCGACGGGGTTGCCGAAGCGCTCGAAACGCTTGTTCCCGGCGACATTTCGGGGCTGAAGCCCGGCCGGATGCGTTATTCGCTGCTGCTCGACGATGATGGCGGCATCCTCGACGATTTGATGATCACCAACGAAGGCGACCAGTTCGGCATCGTCGTCAATGGCGCAGTCAAATGGGAAGATATCGGCCATCTGCGCGAAAATCTGCTCGACGATATCACGCTCAATCATAATGAAGATTATGGCCTGCTCGCGTTGCAGGGCCCGAAAGCGGTCGATGCGTTGGCGAGGCTGGTGCCTGAGGCGGCGAGCCTTGTCTTCATGCAGGCAACGCGAGCAACGTGGGGCGGCCATGCAATCGCGCTCAGCCGTTCGGGCTATACGGGCGAGGACGGGTTCGAGATTTCGCTGCCCAACGAAGCGCTGACCGAGTTCGCCGACGCGCTATGCGCGATGGGAGAGGTCAAGCCGATCGGGCTTGGCGCGCGTGATTCGCTGCGGCTTGAGGCCGGGCTGCCGCTTTATGGCCACGATCTGACGCCCGCGATCGATCCCGCCGAAGCCGACCTTGGCTTTGCGGTGAGCAAGCGGCGCCGTGAAGAAGAGAATTTCCCCGGGGCCGCGCGCATCCTCGGCCATCTCGAAGACGGTGCGCCGCGCAAGCGTGTCGGCTTGCTGGTCGATGGTAAGCTGCCGGTTCGCGAAGGCGCCAAGCTGTTCGATGGCGAGGATGAGATTGGCGTCGTGACCTCGGGCGGCTTTGCCCCCAGCGTCGGCGCGCCGATCGCGATGGGCTATGTCCCGCGCGATCACGCCGTGGCCGGCACAGCGATCGCCGCCGAAGTTCGCGGCAAGCTGGTGCATTGCACGGTCGTTGCCATGCCCTTTGTTCCGCATAATTATGTCAGAAAAGCAGGAGGTTGACTGATGCCGCGTTATTTTACCGAAGAGCATGAGTGGATCGATGTCGACGGCGACGTCGCGACGGTCGGCATCACCGATTTCGCGCAGGGCCAGCTCGGCGACATCGTCTTCGTCGAAGTCCCCGACACCGGAGCTGAACTGAGCAAGGGCGGCGATGCCGCGGTGGTCGAATCGGTGAAGGCGGCGAGCGATGTCTATGCCCCCGTCGATGGCACGGTGACCGAAGGCAATGGCCAGCTTGAGGAAGACCCCGCGCTCGTTAATTCGGATCCCGAAGGCGAAGGCTGGTTCTTCCGCATGACGCTCGGAGACAAGAGCCAGCTCGACGGCCTGATGGACGCGAAAGCGTACAAGGCGTTCTGCGACGACCTTTGACCCGTTTCCCCGCGCACGGGGGGAGGGAGATAGTGTGACGAACATCGACCCAGCGCTTGCGAATTGCCGCCTGATGGTGGCGACGCCCATCTATGACGGGGCGCAGGGCACTTATGTCCGCTCGGCGCTCGATCTCGCATTGAAGGCGCAGGCGCTGGGCATTTCGGTGCGGTTCGAGTTCATCCTCTATCAGCCGTCAATCACGCGGGCGCGCAATATATTGGCGGCAATGTTTCTTGCGAGCGATTGCACGCATCTGCTGTTCGTCGATGCCGATATCGACTTCACGTCCGACGATGTGTTTTCGATGATACGCGCGATGGCGGGGCGGCCCGATTGCGCGGTGATCGGGGCTGCCTATCCGCGGCGGATGGTCAATTGGCGCAATGTCGCGCTTGCAGTCGAACGCGGGTTCGGCAAGGATGATCCGGCCGATCTTGCCCGCTTTGCGGGCGATTTTGCGCTGCAGTTCCTTGTGCCGAACCAGAGCTTCGCACTGACCGACCTGGTCGAACTTTCGCGTCTGGGCACGGCGATGATGGTCATTCGCCGCGATGTCCTTGAAACGCTGCGCGACACGCTTCCCGATATCGCGTTCCGACCCGATCCGGCCGAGCGCGCGGCGCATGGAGTTGGAGAGCAGGAAGCCGCCTGTTTCTCGCCGATGATCGAGACCGAGACGCAGGCGCTTCTGTCCGACGACTATGCCTTTTGCCGGCGCGTCCGTGATGCGGGGTTTCGAATTTGGCTCGCGCCCTGGGTTAGCACAACGCACAGCGGCCCCGCGATCTTTCGCGGCTCGCTGACTGACGTCGCTCAGCTTCTTTCCACAAATTCAGCTTCTTCTCCGGAGTAGTTCATGCGTTATCTGCCTCTCACCAACGACGACCGTGCAGCGATGCTCGCGACGATCGGCGCCGCCACGATCGACGATCTGTTCGTCGACGTTCCCGCCGAAGCGCGGCTGGGCGGCCCGATCGCCGACCTGCCGAACCATGCCAGCGAGCTTGCTGTCGAGCGCCATATGGGCGCGCTCGCACGCCGCAGCCGCGCGGCAGGCGAAGGGCCGTTCTTTCTGGGCGCCGGAGCCTATCGCCACCATGTTCCCGCCAGCGTCGATCATCTGATCCAGCGCGGCGAGTTCCTCACTGCCTACACGCCCTATCAGCCCGAAATCGCGCAGGGCACGTTGCAGATGCTGTTCGAATTCCAGAGCCAGGTTGCAAGGCTGCTCGGCACCGACGTCGCCAATGCGTCGATGTACGATGGCTCGACTGCCTGCTGGGAAGCGATCGTCATGGCGCGTCGCATCACCAAGCGCGGCAAGGCCTTGCTCTCGACCGGCCTCCACCCGCATTATCGCAGCGTCGCACGCACGATGGCGAAATATACCGGTGATGTTCTGGTCGATGGCGACCCGAGCCTTGAGGCGGGCACCGATTGGGCCGCGCTGGCGGATAGCATCGACAAGGAAACGAGCTGCGTCGTCGTCCAATATCCGGACATTCTCGGCCGCATCGACGACATGACGAAGCTGGCCGACGCGTGCCAAACCGCGGGTGCGCTGCTGATCGCGGTGGTGACCGAGCCAGTGGCACTTGGCTTGATCAAGTCGCCAGGTGAAATGGGCGCCGACATTGTGGTAGGCGAGGGGCAGTCGCTCGGCGTCGGGCTGCAATTCGGCGGCCCTTACGTCGGTCTCTTTGCGTGCAAGACCAAATATGTACGCCAGATGCCGGGACGCCTGTGCGGCGAGACCGTCGACGCCAATGGCAAGCGTGGTTTCGTGCTGACGCTGTCGACGCGCGAACAGCATATCCGTCGCGAGAAAGCGACGAGCAATATCTGCACCAATTCAGGTCTTTGTGCGCTGGCATTCAGCATTCACATGACCTTGCTTGGCGAAGCGGGCCTCCGCCAACTTGCCGCGATCAATCACGGACGCGCCAAAGCGGCAGCGACCGAACTCGCGAAAATCCCCGGCGTTTCGGTGCTCAACACCAGCTATTTCAACGAGTTCACCTTGCTGCTTCCCACCGAAGCACGGCCGGTGATCCACAAGCTTGCCGAGCGCGACATATTGGGCGGCGTCTCGCTCGGCCGTCTTTATCCCGACAATGCCAGCCTAGAAAATGGCCTCGTCGTCGCCGTGACTGAAACCGTTACCGAAGCGGACATCGCCGCCTTCGCTGCCGCTCTGAAGGAGGTGCTGGCATGACCGCGCTCAACCGCGCCGGATGGCGCCCAGAAATGAATGTCGCAGGCGGCGCCGACGACACCGTGACCTTTACCGGCAACCGCGCGCTGATGCTCGAGGAAGCGCTGATCTTCGAGATTGGTGGCAGCGAGACAACCGGCGTCGATTTCGATGAGGCCGCACCCGCCGCCGACCTCGGAGCGTTGGCGCGCACCGCGCCGATCGGCCTGCCGGGGCTCAGCGAGTCCGAAACGGTGCGCCATTATACGCGCCTGTCGCGGCAGAATTATGCGATCGATCTCGGGCTGTTTCCGCTCGGAAGCTGCACGATGAAGCATAACCCGCGCCTCAATGAAAAAGTCGCGCGGATGCCGGGCTTTGCCGATGTCCATCCGCTCCAGCCGCAGGAAACGGTGCAGGGCGCCTATGCGGTGATCCACGAACTCGCCGAATGGCTGATAACGCTCACCGGGATGCACAGCGTCGCCATGTCGCCGAAAGCGGGTGCGCATGGCGAACTCTGCGGCATTCTCTGCATCAAGGCGGCGCTGGAAGCGCGGGGCGAAGACCGCCGCGTGATCCTCGTCCCCGAAAGTGCGCACGGCACTAATCCGGCGACCGCCGCCTTTGCGGGCTTCACCGTCGAGGATATTCCCGCGACCGAGGCGGGCCGCGTCAATCTCGAAGCATTGAAGGCACGCCTTGGCCCCGACGTTGCAGGGGTGATGATCACCAACCCGAACACCTGCGGTCTGTTCGAGCGCGACATGAAGGCGATCTCCGACGCGGTTCACGCGGCGGGCGGCTATGTCTATTGCGACGGCGCGAACTTCAACGCGATCGTCGGCCGGGTGCGCCCCGGCGACCTCGGTGTCGATGCGATGCACATCAATCTGCACAAGACCTTCTCGACCCCGCATGGCGGCGGGGGCCCCGGTTCGGGTCCGGTCGTGCTGTCCGAGGCGCTCGCACCCTTTGCGCCGCTGCCCTTCGTGACCAAGCAGGGCGATACGTTCCGCCTGATCGAAGAGGAAAGCGCGGGCGAGGATCATCCGCAGACGTTCGGCCGCATGACCGCCTTCCACGGTCAGATGGGCATGTTCACGCGTGCGCTGACCTATATTCTCAGCCACGGCGCCGACGGGTTGAAGCAGGTTGCCGAGGATGCGGTGCTCAACGCCAATTATGTGCTGCGCAGCCTCGATGGCGTGCTCGATGCGCCCTTCGGTGGCTCGGGTCCGTGCATGCACGAAGCGCTGTTCAGCGACAAAGGTCTCGCCGAGGGCTTCTCGACGCTCGACATTGCGAAGGGGCTGATCGACGAGGGCTATCATCCGATGACGGTCTATTTCCCGCTCGTCGTCCATGGCGCAATGCTCGTCGAGCCGACCGAGACCGAGAGCAAGGCAGCGCTCGACCAGTTCATCGGCGCGCTGCGTAGCATCGCGCTCCGCGCGAAGAACGGCGACCCGGCGTTGAAAACTGCACCGCACTTTGCCCCGCGTGCGCGGCTCGACGAGACGCTTGCGGCGCGCAAGCCGATCCTCGCCTGGGAGGGCTGATGACCGAAGCGGCACCCGGCCCCGAGCAATCCGAACCGCGCTCGGGCGCGGGATGTGTCGCGGCCGGGGCGCTGTTCGCGATCGTCGCCATTCTCGGCTGGCTCATCGCCATCACTGCTTACGGCCTCGTCGTCGAGCAGTGGGAGATGATCAAGGTCCGCCGCGAGTTCAGCTATGACTGGGCGTTTCTTTATGCGCCGCTTTTCGGCATCGGCTTCGGTCTGGCGTCCGCCTTCTGGGCGTCGCGGCGCGCGTCGGCGGCGCGAATGACCTTGCTGATCGTCGTCACCGGCAGCATTGCGGTGCTGAGCGGCGTCGTGCTTCTGGGGCTCGGCGGATTGATCTGAACGGGGAGGGGCAAGATATGAGCTGGGACACGATTTTTCTGCTCGCGAATTATTGGGCGTTCGCAGGCTGGATCGCACTCGCTTTTCTTCCACGCGGCCCGAAGATCCTCGCGGCCATTCTCTACGCCGGCGTGTTCCTGCTCTGTCTCGCCTATACGGTGATGATTATCGGCTTCCTGACAGGCGGCATCGATCCGGGCGGACCAGGGGGCGGCGATTTCACGACGCTGGCCGGGGTGATGAAGCTGTTCGACAGCCCGGGCGGCGCGACGCTCGGCTGGACGCACTATCTCGCTTTTGACCTGTTCACCGGAATGTGGATCGCGCGCGATGCCGATCAGAAGGGTTTTAGCCGCGTCGTCCAGTTTCCCTTCCTGTTCCTGACTCTGATGGTTGGACCGGTCGGTCTCTTCGCCTGGCTGATCGTCCGTGAACGCCGCGCGCGGGCGCAGGCAAAGGGCAAGTGACAGCGCGGCCGTGGACGCCGGGTGAGGGCGGCAGCGCCGACAAGCGCCACGCCCCCGCGACGGTGCGCAACCGCGATGCGATCACCGCAGTTCTCGCCGACTGGCTTCCGTCGTCGGGGATCGTGCTGGAGGTCGCGAGCGGATCGGGCGAGCATGTCGTCCATTTCGCCGCCGCCTTTCCGGGCCTCGACTGGCAACCAAGCGACCCCGATCCCGCCGGGCTGACCTCGATCGCGGCGTATCGCGCCGAAGCAGGGCTCGCCAATATCGCACCCCCGCTCGCGGTTGACGCGGCAGCGCGCGATTGGCCGGTCGATCAAGCGGCCGCAATCCTGTGCATCAACATGATCCATATCAGCCCATGGGAGGCGGCGCTGGGCCTGTTTGCCGGCGCTGCGCGGTTGCTGCCCACTGGCGCGCCGCTGATCCTCTACGGCCCATATTTCCGCAAGGATTATGAGGCTGCACCCAGCAATCTGGCCTTTGACGAAAGCCTTTGCGCGCGAAATGCGGAATGGGGCATACGCGGGCTGGAGGATGTGACCGAACTGGCCGAAGCGCAAGGCTTTGCACTGGCGGCAGTGCAGGACATGCCCACCAACAATCTGATGCTGTTATATCGGCGGGTGTGACGGCCGTGTGGGCCTCTAACCAGAGTGCTTAGACGTCGATTACGCGGATTGGACTGAATGACCGGAACCGACCAGAAGCCGACATCTTCCTCGTCGTCACCCCGGACTTGATCCGGGGTCCCGCTTGAAATCGAAGCCGGTCGATGCCGCAAAAAGCGGGATCTCGGATCAAGTCCGGGATGACGAAAAATCTGGCTAGCGAACGTCCGCTCTTAACCCCAACCCGGTGGTTCGCAGCCGCACTGGATGAAATGGCGACAATCGACCAATTGCAGACACACTCTGTCGTCGTCACCCCGGGCCTGCAATGACCGGAAGACCGCCTATTTTTCTTCGTCATCCCGGACTTGATCCGGAATCCATAGCCGCGCCATCGTCATGGACCCCGGATCAAGTCCGGGGTGACGAGAGTGGCCGATCAAGCGTCCCCTTCCCACCCAAAGCCGCCGCTCACCGCCAATCTGGATGAAATGGCAAGAAATGACCAAAAGTTGCCATTCCCCGGCGAAGGGCGGGGTCTACGCGAGGTTGCGCCGTGGCTTCTGGAGCCCGGCTTTCGCCGGGGAACACGGCCTTAAGATGTTCGCGTAGAGGCGCAGAGACGTCAGTCTGCCATCTCTGCGCCTCTGCGCGCTTCTATTGCGCCATGTCCAACTTCGTCACCCCCGGCTCGACCCGGGGGTCCCCTTGTCTTTTGGGCGTCGCGCGAAAGGAAGGCGGGTGCCGGGGCAAGCCCGGGATGACGAAGGTGCAAAAATCCGTCGCCCCCGCGAAGGCGGGGGCCGCTGTCGGCGTAGCTCAAGGTTGCTAGCGGCCCCCGCCTTCGCGGGCGACGGGATAGGCAAGTGTCCGCTCTCCACCGCACGTCCGCCATTTGCTTCGGATGCCGATGGCGCGAAACATCGGTAAGTCATCCTGAATTTACAGAGGGTATTTCCTCTGTTCACACAAAATCATGTACTGAAATGTGCTTTATATATTTATGTATATTGTCATTATCTGTTCCAAATTAGGAGTATACCCAACATTATTTTAATAGATTGCCGGAAGATATTTTGTTATCGACCGAAAATGCAAGATTCAGCTACGGATCGATCGCGAACCAATTTTGCATTTGTGCAGGCGCTGCGCGGCATCGCTGCGTTGTGGGTCGTGTTCTTTCATTTGAGCGCCGCAGAACATATTCCCGCTTTGCATGCCTGGCTTCCGGCGATAGCGAGCGGGGCGATATTTGACTCGGGCCATTATGGCGTCGCCATATTCTTCACATTGAGCGGTTTCGTGATCGCGCACAGTTTGGACGGCGCGGTGATGACCACGCGCGGCGTGGCGCAGTTCATGCTGCGCCGATCAATCCGGCTCGATCCGGCCTACTGGGTTTCGATGGTCGTGGTGGTGGCGGTCGGCGCCGCGGTTTCGGTTCTGCGCGACAAGCCCTTCGTCGTCCCCGATGGCGGCGCGATTCTCGCGCACATCCTGTATCTTCAGGAAATTCTTGCAGTTCCCGAGATCGACGTCGTCTATTGGACATTGACCTACGAAATTCAATTTTATGCCATCTTCGCGGCGGCAATGATGATCCGCGGCTCCATGCTGCCGCTGTTTGCAATCGCATTGCTGTCCGCCGCGGGCTTGTTGGACGCCGCGCCCGAGGGCCTGTTTTTCCATTATTGGGGATCATTCTTTATTGGCGTGATTGCTCGGCGGGCGACCGACGATCGGCGGTGGGTCGTCGGCATGGCGATTTTGGGCGCTTTGCTCGTGATGGATAACGGCTTTGGTGCGATTAATGCGGCCACCGCACTTCTCCTCTATGTCACCGTTCGCAGCGGTTGGGCGGAAACGGGGTTGAACTGGCGCTGGCTGCAATTTCTCGGCGCGATCTCCTACAGCCTCTACCTGCTGCACAATCCGATCATTTCGGTCACCGGGTGGATGGCGCATAAGGTGTTCGGCGCAGGAATTGCGGCAGATATCGCCAGCCTGATTGCCATTTTGGCAGCAGCGGTCATCGGATCGACCCTGTTTTGGTTCTTGGTCGAACGGCCCACACAACGTCTGTCGAAACGCATTTCCTTCACAAGCGACGTAAAGGGCTCGGGCACCGGCATCGCGGGTACCGTATAGATCGTCGTTCTTTCTTGGGCATATCGGTCGCAAACCTGACGGTCCTGACAGGATGCGCGATCGGCGCTTTACGTTGCGCCTGCAGCCGCTAGCCTCTCCGCAATTGCACGAAAGAGATGCGATTCGAGGAGAGATGGGCGATGGGCCGCGACGTTTCGGAGCTTTTTACATTTGACGAATTTCTGACCCACTGGGCCAGCGAGCGTCCCGACCGGG
>JAURVS010000148.1 GCA_030655355.1 Sphingopyxis sp. | reverse complement strand
TCGCAAGACCGCACGGTCATCGCGATCCCGAGTTTCGCCACGCCGTCGGCACAGACTGTCGCCGGACTGCGGACCGACACGCTGGGGCGCCAGATTGCCGAAGTCATCGCTGCCGATCTGGAGCGCAGCGGCCTTTATGATCCCGTCGGCCCGGCCGGTCTTCGCGCGATCACAATGGCCGAGGTCACCGCGCCGCGCTTTGCCGACTGGCAGGGACGCGACGCCGAAAATGTCGTGCACGGGTTCGTGCGCGCGAGCGGCACTGGCGGCCTAGTCGTCGGCTGCTATCTCTACGACACGCAGCTTGGCAGCGAATTGGTGCGTCAGGGTTTCGAGATTCAGCCCGGCGACTGGCGCCGCGCCGCGCATAAATGCGCCGACGCCATCTATTCACGCCTGTCGGGCGAAGCGCCTTTCTTTGACAGCCGCGTCGCCTATATCGCCGAGAGCGGCCCCAAGGGAAATCGCATCAAGCGCCTTGCGATCATGGACAGCGACGGCGGCAACCACCGCTTTATCACCAATGGTCAGGCGCTCGCGCTGAGCCCGCGCTTCTCGCCCGATTACAAGAAGATCGTGTATGTCAGCTATTTGAACAACCGCGTTCGCGTCTTCATCTATGACGTGGCGAACGGATCGCAGAAGCTGGTGACCGAAAGCAGCAACGCCACCTTTGCCCCGCGCTGGTCGCCCGACGGCACGCAGATCCTTTATTCGATGGCCGTCAGCGGCAACACCGATATCTATCGCATCTCAGCCAATGGCGGCACGCCGGTGCGCTTGACGAGCACGGCCGGCATCGACGTTGGCGGCAGCTTCTCGCCCGATGGCAAAAAGATCGTGTTCGAGAGCGACCGGTCGGGCGGTCAGCAAATCTATACGATGAACATCGACGGATCGAACCAGCAGCGGATCAGCTTTGGCGGCGGCCGGTCGGCCACCCCCGAATGGTCGCCGCGCGGCGACCTGATCGCGTTCACCCGCATGGGTGGCGGCGAGTTCCGCATTGGCGTGATGACGCCGTCGGGCGGCGGCACGCGCCTCCTCACCAACAGCTGGCAGGATGAAGCACCGACCTGGTCGCCGAACGGCCGCGTCATCCAGTTCTTCCGCACCACGCCGGGACGCGAAGGCAAGTCGAGCCTGTGGCAAGTCGACCTGACCGGAGTGAACATGCGCCGTCTCCCGACCCCCCAGGATGGGTCTGATCCCAGCTGGGGCCCGGTACTTCCCTGAGGAAAACCGGAACCAAAGAGGCGCGATGGGGTTCAAATATCGCGTCCTGCACGGGCCAATCGGCCGCACGATTGAATTTTCAACAACAAGAGGACAGAAAACATGACGATACGGAAAAGCACCGCGATGATCGCGGCGATCACCATGCTTGCTGTTGGCGCCTGCGCGAAGAAGGCCCCTGACACACTCCCCCCGGCTCCCGAAGGCACGGGCGATACCGGAGCAGGAACTGGCACCGGTGTAGTTCCCGGGTCGCAGGAAGATTTTCTCGCTAGCGTCGGCCTCGAAGGCGACCGCGTCTTCTTCGATTACGACCAGTATAATGTCGATGCGCAGGATCAGGCGACGTTGCAGAACCAGTCGCAGTGGTTGCAGCGCAACCCTGCCGTCCGCGTCACGCTGGAAGGCCATGCCGATGAACGCGGCACGCGCGACTACAATATCGCGCTCGGCGAGCGTCGCGCCAATGCTGCGAAAAACTACCTCTCGTCGCTCGGCGTCGATCCGTCGCGCATCAGCGTCATCAGCTATGGCAAGGAACGCCCGGCCGAACTCGGCTCGACCGAAGAAGCTTATGCCAAGAACCGCCGCGCGGTGACCGTCGTTATCGGGCGCTAAGCAGCGGCCATAGTGGCACCGCGGCGAAGGCGGCGGTGCAGGCAAAAAGACCGAAGGGGACCCGTCGCTCACCCAGCGGCTGGTCCCCTTTTCGTTGGGTCGTGAGCGCCCAGATGATGCCGCCGAGGCTGGCGAGAAGCAGCATCAACGGCAGCGCCTGCCAGCCGAGCCAGGCGCCGATCGCGGCGACAAGCTTGGGATCGCCGCCACCCATTGCATCCTTCAGCCGCACCCGGCGGTAAAGTTCGGCAATCGCGGCGAGCGTGAGGCCGCAGATCACGGCGCCGACCCAGCGGTCGATCAGCGCCGTACCCAGCAGCGGCCCCGCAATCACCAACCCGATGATTCCGAGGATCAGGTTGAGCCGGTCAGGAAGCCAGAAATGGCGCGCGTCGAGCAGCGCGAGCGGCAGCAGCAGCCAGCCGAACAACGCCCATAGCCATCCCGCGGTCCCGGGTAGCCACGCCAGCGCGATGACACCGATCAGCGCCGACCCCAGTTCGACGCGCCCGTGGAACGGGTCGATACGCGCGCCGCAGCGTCGGCAGCGGCCGCGCGACCATAGGGCCGAGAGCAAGGGAATGAGATCGATCGCGCCCAGCGACCGTTGGCAGCCATCGCATTGCGAGCGTCCAAGCACCGAGCGCCCTGCGGGCCAGCGCAGCACCAACGTCGCGATGAAGCTGCCGAGGATCAGCCCGATCAGCGCGGCAAGAGCGACGCCCGTGCCAAAGGGCAAGGCATCGAGGATGGTCACGTCAGAAGCGGCCCGTGGTTGCCAATACGAACCCGCCCGGTCCCGGCCGGAAGCCCAGCGTGGCAAGTGTCGCCGCCATCGCCGGGTCGCGGTCGACATTGATCGCGAACTGCGCGCGATATGCGCCGCTGCCGTCGAACGAGAGCGTCAGCCGCTCCATTCCCGATTGGCTGGCGAGTGCAGCGCGTGCGCGCCCATTCGCACAGCTCAACGGCCCCGATAGCCCGCGCGACAGATCGAGACCCGCAATCGGCGCGGTCACGGCGAGCTGGATACGCCCGTTCGCCGCGGTGCATTTGCCCGCGTCATCGAAGCGCACGGTCGCGCCTTCGAACCGGATCGTGTCGACGGG
>JAURVS010000134.1 GCA_030655355.1 Sphingopyxis sp. | reverse complement strand
CCCGAACCGGATCGGCTTCGACCTCGCGCGCGTAATGCGCACCGATTACCGGATCGACGATTTTCAGCAGAATTATTTCGTCATCGACAGCCTCGATCAGTTGCTCGACACGACGGTGAACACCGACTTCGCGCCGCTCTACGGGACGAATGCCGCGCTGCCGCCGATCCCCATTGCCGATATCCTGCCGGACGACGCGGTGATTACGCGCGGCACGCAGGAATATGCGCTAGGCAAGCAAACCGCTTAAATCCGTTCGTGTCGAGCGAAGTCGATGCGAACGGAAGCTGAGGACGCCGCGCTCACCAGCTCCCGAAACTCGCGTCCGACGGGCTTGCGCGGTGGAATGCCCGTTCTTTCCGCCGCCAGCCATATCGGCGGCGCTTGATCAGCAGCAGGCACGGCCACTGGTCGCTGCCATAGCGGGCGATCAAACGGAAACCCTGCGCACGGTACGCCGCAACCACCGGTTCCATCTGACGCGCGATCAGCCCGGCAAGAATGATATGGCCACCGGGCGCCGTTGCTGCCGCGATATCGGGCGCCAGCGTGATCAGCGGTCCGGCAAGGATGTTCGCAATCACCAGATCATAGGGTGCGCGGTGGCGGATCGACGGATGATCGGTGCCCGGCGCGACCGCAAGCGCCAGTCGTCCGCCGCCGCGGCCCAGCGGCACGCCATTGATCTCGGCATTGTCGCGCGTCACGAAAATGCTCGCGGGGTCGATGTCCGACGCGATCGTCTTCGCGCGCGGCCACAGCGCCATCGCGGCGAAAGCAAGCAGGCCGGTGCCGGTGCCGATGTCGGCAATATTGCGCGGAGCGGCGCCGACACGCGCGAGGCGGTCGAGCATCGACAGGCATCCCGCGGTCGTATCGTGCCCGCCGGTGCCGAACGCTTGGCTGGCATCGATCAGGAACGGCGTGCTGCCCGCGGGGACGCGGTCGGCATAGCTGCTCGTGTGAACGAAGAAGCGCCCCGCCTGCACGGGTTCCAGACCCTGCTGGCTCAAAGTCACCCAATCCTCTTCGGGCAGCTCGGCGACGACGGGTTTCTTGCCTTTCGCGCTTGGAATCAGCGCCTGCAAGAGGCTGAGGAGCGCGGCGCTCGGCTTGTCTTCGACATAGGCGTCGAGCTGCCATTCGCCCGCATCTTCGTCGATCTCGCGCGTGACCACGACCGGCGCCTCGGGTGACGCGTCGAGCTGCGGCACATCGCCCGACAAAGCTTCGGCCTCGCGGCGGGTGCAGGGGAGAGAGACGATCCAGCTCATCGCTTAGCGCACATAGCTCGCGCCATTCACATCAAGTACTGCGCCCGTCATCGACGGCGGCGCGTCGAGCGCACACCAGCGCGCCATTTCGCCGACTTCCTCGGGCATCGCGACGCGGCCGAGCGGAATATCGGCGAGCAATTTGTCTCCGCCGCGGCTCGCCAGATATTCCTCGGCCATTCCGGTCATCGTGAAGCCGGGGCAGATCGCGAAGGCGAGGATGCCATCCTTGGCATAGGCGCGCGCGATCGTCTTGGTCATCGCGACCATTCCCGATTTCGATGCCGCATAATGCCAGTGCGCCGGGCTGTCGCCGCGATAGGCGGCGCGGCTGGCGACATTGACGATCCGGCCTTCGGCCCCGCGCTCCTGCCAGTGCAGCACCGCGCGGCGGCAGAGCAGCGCGCTTGCGGTCAGATTGACCTGCATCGTGCGGTTCCAGTTCGCCAGCCAGTCGGCGTCGCTGTCGTCCAGCGGATTGGTCTCGAACACCCCGGCATTGTTGATCAGCACGTCGATGCGGCCATCGAGCCGATCGAGGCTCGTCTGCCACAGCCGGTCGGGCGTCGCGGGATCGGAAAGATCGCCGTCGGCGCTCGATAGCGCGACGACGTTCGTTATGTCCGAGGTCAGGGCAGCGCTGATCGCGGCACCAATGCCGCGGCTCGCGCCAGTGATCAGGATATGCGTGCTCATGCCGCGGCCTTAGCGGCGCGTGCGGCGTCGTGCAAAGGGCACAATCGCCAAAGATAAAACCCCTCCTCTTCAGAGGAGGGGCAGCGAGACTTGCCAGCTTGCTGGCTGTCGCAGCGGGGTGGTGGTGTCGGGCTTGGCTCCGCGCAGGTTACGCCACGCGGCGGCTGAATTCGCTTGCGGCCTGTTCCAGCTGTTGCAGGCGGCCGCCCATCTTGGCGAATTCCTGGCTCAGCACGCTGATCTCGCTCGCGACCATCCCCGAATCGTTGCGGATGCTCGCGATTGTCGACGACATCGAATCGGCGGCGAGCGCGGTTTCATCGACCGCGGCGGTGATCGAGGTGACGGTCTGCGCCTGCGCGTCCATCGCGTCGCGGATGCGCTGCGCCGAATGCTGCACTTCGACGATCGTCTGCTGGATCGACTGGTTCGCCGAAACCGATCCGCGCGTTGCCTGCTGAATCGCAGTGATCTTTGCCGCGATATCGTCGGTCGCGCGCGCGGTTTCGTTGGCGAGGCTTTTCACTTCCTGCGCGACGACGGCAAAGCCGCGCCCCGATTCGCCTGCGCGCGCCGCTTCGATCGTGGCGTTCAATGCGAGGAGATTGGTCTGTCCGGCGATTTCGCGGATCAGGCCCAGAATGGACTCGATCGATTCGGCGTGGTGCGAGAGCGTCGCCGACATCGCGACCGCTTCGCCCGCCTGTTCGGACGCGCGCGTTGCGACGCTCGCCGAGGCTTCGACTTCGCTGCGCGCATCTTCGATCGCACGGATCAGGCCCGCAGCGGTCGATGCGGCTTCGCGCATCGCCATCGCCGATTGTTCGGACGCCGCCGCGACTTCGCTCGTCTTCGCGATCATGCCCTTCGCCGCCTGGTCGGCCGAGGCCGCCTGCTTGGCGAGCTGTTCGCGCACGCCATCAGTGTCCTGCACCAGCGACGCGATCGAGCGATCGAAATCGCCCGCGAGCGTCTGCCGCTCGCTCGAAATAACCGCGCGGTCGAGCTTTTTGGCATAGCGATGCATGATGTCGAATTCGAGCAACGCGAGGCGGTTGATCGCGCTCGTCAGCCGCGCCAGCCGTTCGCCGTCGCCTATGCAGGCTTCGACGACATATTCGATCGTCAGCCGCTGGCTTTCGGCGATGCACGACATCACCGCGGCAAGCGGCAGTTTCACGCGCCGCGCCATATGCGCGTTCTGACACGCGATCGTCGCGACTTCCTGCCCCGCGGCGTCGGCATATTTGGTGAAAGTGTGGCGCGCGCTGCCGCGAATATAGCATTCGAGCAGGTCGCCCTCAACGCGGCGATCGACCGAGGGAAGCGCGTTGAATGCCGTCCAGTAGGCGGCGGCGACTGCCTCTTCGCGCCCCGCGATGATCGCGTGAATCTGGGTGGCCTGCGCGGCAAGCTGTCCGTCGAGATCGTAATAGGGAAAGCGGTCGGCCATCGATACGGGATCGATCTGCTGCTTATGAATCGGGTTTTCCTTTACCATCGTCCTGCTTCCCTGATCGAACCCCTCGCGACGCGCGGATCGGCTGTCCGCATGCGTCGGCTAAACTGGTGAACGGGATATGCGGTCCAACTGGTAAATTCGGCGTTAACCAGCCACCGAGCTCAGCGGCGCTCGTCGGTGGCGGCCGGCGTCGGCACCGGATAACCCTCGAACGCCTTGATCGTACGCAAAGCAAAAGCGCTGTGCATCGCGGCGACGCCGGGCAGGCGCGACAGGCAATGGCGGTGCAGCCGGTCGAAATCGGCAACATTGCGCGCCGCGACGCGCAACCGATAGTCCGACGCCCCCGACAAGAGCTGGCATTCGAGGATTTCGTCGAAGCTTTTCACCGCGCTTTCGAATGCGGTCAGCGCTTCCTCGCTCTGCGAGGTGAGGCTGATGTCGACGAACACGTCGAGCCCCAACCCGATGCTCTCGGGATTGAGCCTTGCGGTATAGCCGGTGATGATCCCCGCCGCTTCGAGCGCGCGGATGCGGCGGTGACACGCCGATGCCGACAATCCGACCGCGTCGCCAAGCTCGGCGGCGGGGCGCGGGCCGTGTCGTTGCAGCAGGTCGAGCAACTTTACGTCGATCCGATCAATCATTGTGCGCCCTTGGTCCAATATACGCAAAAATCGTGCGCGATTGTCGCGAAAGCGCGGCGGATATGCAAGCACCTCGCGCGCCAGAACTGCTATATGCCGATCATGGAGCCCGCGGCGACGCAATGGCGCGACCGGCGGCAACGCAATGGAGAGCGAAGCATGATCATCGGCACCCCCAAGGAAATCAAGAACCACGAATATCGCGTCGGCCTGACCCCCGAAAGCGCGCGCGAACTGCACGTCCACGGCCACCGCGTTCTGGTGCAGACCGGCGCGGGTGCGGGCATCGGCGCGCATGATCGCTATTATGTCGAGGCGGGCGCCGAAATCGTCCAGACCGCCGAGGAAATCTTCGCGCAATGCGACATGGTGGTAAAGGTCAAGGAACCGCAGCCGGTCGAGCGCGCGATGCTCCGCGAAGGGCAGATCCTCTACACCTATCTCCACCTCGCCCCCGATCCCGACCAGACGCGCGACCTGATGAAATCGGGTGCAGTGTGCATCGCCTATGAAACCGTCACCAGCCCGCACGGCGGCCTGCCGTTGCTCAAGCCGATGAGCCAGGTTGCCGGCCGCATGTCCATCCAGGCGGGTGCGACTGCGCTTGAAAAGGCGCATGGCGGCCGCGGCGTGCTGCTCGGCGGCGTTCCCGGCGTCGCGCCGGGCAAGGTGTGCATCATCGGCGGCGGCGTCGTCGGCTTCAACGCAGCGCAGATGGCGGCGGGCCTCGGCGCCGATGTCACGATCCTCGACCGCGACCCCGAAGTGCTCGAACGCGTCGGCACCTTCTTCGAGGCGCGCGCCAAGACGCGCTTCTCGAACCGTGCCAATCTCGCCGAATGCGTGGCGGAGGCCGATCTGGTCATCGGCGCGGTGCTGATCCCCGGCGCCGAAGCGCCAAAGCTCGTCACGCGCGACATGCTCGGCACGATGCAGGCGGGCTCGGTGCTCGTCGACGTCGCGATCGATCAGGGTGGCTGCTTCGAAACCAGCCATGCCACGACGCACGCCGAACCGACTTATGTCGTCGACGGCATCGTCCATTACGCCGTCGCCAACATGCCCGGCGGCGTCGCGCGCACCAGCACCTATGCGCTCAACAATGTCACGCTGCCGCACGCGCTGCGCATCGCCGACCTCGGCTGGAAAGAAGCACTCCGCCGCGACGTGCATCTTTCGCAGGGCTTGAACGTATGGAATGGTAAGGTAACGTTCGAAGCCGTGGCGGAAGCCATTGGAACCGATTATGTGCCTGTCGAACAGGCACTCGCCTGAGAACAAGGACATAAGAGAGACGATGACCCATCAAGCGCCACCTCCCCCGCCGCCGCAGGACGAAGACGAACAGCAGGAAAATGAAGTGCTGCGCGCCGCGCGCGAACGCCGTCAGCAACAAGAAGCCGCCGACGCGGCCGAAGCTGCCGACAAAGCAGCGGGCAAGGACGAAAACGGCAAACGCGGCTGGAAAACCGCGGCAGCCGCCGGCCTCGGCATCGGCTCGGCCGCAGTCATCGCGGCATTGCTCTACGCTAACCGCGGCAAGATCAAGTGAGGCATTCGGCCGCGCGCTGATATCGCGCGGCTAGCGAATGCGTCAATCCGGGCCCGGTCCGGAAACCAGAAGGGCGGCCCCGTGCCGCCCTTTTTCGTGGATGGCGGATGGGTCGATTATTTGGTGAACTGAAGCGTTTTTTCGACATCCCGGGCTCGACCCGGGACTGGCCTTCCTTTCGTTTCACGCCGACAAGACAAGGCAGGCCCCGAGTCAATCCCGGGGTGACGAA
>JAURVS010000120.1 GCA_030655355.1 Sphingopyxis sp. | reverse complement strand
CGGCTCATCAGGCCCGTCGCAGGCGACGCTGCGGCGGTACGGCCCGCGTAACGCGGACGCATGCCCTTCTTGCCGGCATCGGTCAGCGCGTCTTCGATCAGTTCGTTGACGAAGAACCAGGCGCCATTGTTGCGCGGTTCTTCCTGCGCCCACACCACCTCTTCTAGATTCGGCAAGCGCTTAAGACGCGCAGCCAGCGGCTCGCCGGGGAAGGGGTAGATCTGCTCGATGCGGACGACCGTTGTGTCGGTCAGGCCCGCAGCATCGCGCGCCTCCATCAGGTCGTAACCGACCTTGCCCGAACAGAGTACGACGCGCTTGACGTCGGCGTCGGCCGGCGGCGTGCGATCGGACATGATGCGGCGGAAATGCGCTTCGCCAATGAAGTCCGAACGCTGCGACACCGCCAGCTTGTGACGAAGCAGCGACTTCGGCGTCATGATGATCAGCGGCTTGCGGAACGGGCGCAGCATCTGACGGCGCAGGACGTGGAAATAGTTCGACGGAGTCGAGATATTGCACACCTGAATATTGTCGCCCGCGCACAGTTGCAGGAAGCGTTCAAGACGCGCCGAGCTATGCTCTGGGCCCTGCCCCTCATAACCGTGCGGCAGCAACAGCACGAGCCCGTTGGCGCGCAGCCACTTGGCTTCGCCTGAGGCGATGAACTGGTCGATCATGATCTGCGCGCCGTTGGCGAAATCGCCGAACTGCGCTTCCCAGAGCACGAGGCTCTTCGGATCCGCCATCGCATAGCCATATTCGAAGCCGAGCACGCCATATTCGGAAAGCGGGCTGTCGAGCACTTCGAACCGGCCGTGGGGGACAGTGGTCAGCGGCACATATTTGCGCTCGTCCTTCTGGTCGACCCAGACGGCGTGGCGCTGGCTGAACGTGCCGCGGCCCGAATCCTGACCCGACAGACGTACCTGATAGCCTTCGCTCAGCAAGGTGCCGAACGCGAGGCTTTCCGCGGTCGCCCAGTCGAACACTTCGGTGTCGCTCTTGTCCGCGAACATGGCACCCCGCGCGTCGATGACACGGCGCAGCGTCTTGTGAACGTCGAGGTCGCCGGGGATCGTAGTCATCACGCGCCCGATCGAGTCGAACAGCTTGTCGCTGACGCCAGTCGAGATATTGCGGCGCGCATTTTCCGGATCAGCGGGAGCGTGCAGCCCGGACCAGCGCCCGGCGAACCAGTCGGCTTTGTTCGGCTTGTAGCTTTTCGCCGCTTCGAAATCGCCTTCGAGCCGCGCAACAAATTCGGCGCGGCGGGCATCAGCCCAACCCGCATCAATCACGCCTTCGCCTTCAAGCTTTGCGGCGCACAGTTGCGACACGGGCGGATGCTGGCGGATGATCGAGTACATCAGCGGCTGCGTGAACGAAGGCTCATCACCCTCGTTATGACCGAAGCGGCGATAGCACCACATGTCGATCACTACATCGCGCTTGAACTGCTGGCGAAAATCGATCGCCAGCTTGCACGCAAAAGTCACCGCTTCGGGATCGTCCCCGTTGACGTGCAAAATCGGCGCCATCACGCCCTTTGCCACGTCCGAAGGATAGGGCGACGAGCGCGCAAACTGCGGGCTGGTCGTGAAACCGATCTGGTTGTTCACGATGAAGTGGATGCAACCGCCGGTGTTGTAACCGCGGATCCCCGAGAAGCCGAGGCATTCCCAGACGATCCCCTGCCCCGCGAATGCCGCGTCGCCGTGGATCAGCACGGGCAACACTTGCTCATGCTTGTCGAGGTCATCGCGCACGAACTGCTGCGCGCGCACCTTGCCAAGCACAACCGGGTCGGCGGCCTCAAGGTGCGACGGATTGGGGACCAGCGACATATGCACCGACGCGCCGCCAAATTCACGGTCGGTCGACGTGCCAAGGTGATATTTGACGTCGCCCGAACCGCCGACATCGTCGGGATTCGCAGACCCGCCGGCGAATTCGTGGAAGATTACCTTGTACGGCTTGGCCAGCACGTTCGCGAGCATGTTGAGCCGCCCCCGATGCGCCATACCATAGACGATTTCCTTCACGCCGTACTGGCCGCCATATTTGATAATGGCTTCCATCGCGGGGATCATGCTTTCGCCGCCGTCGAGGCCGAAGCGCTTCGTTCCGACATATTTGCGCGCGAGGAATTTTTCCCATTCCTCGGCCTCGATCACCTTGTTCAGGATGGCGCGTTTGCCCTCGACCGAAAATTCGATGATCTTGTCGGCGCCTTCCATTCGCTCCTGAAGAAATGCGCGCTCCTCGATGTCCGAGATGTGCATATATTCAAGGCCGACATTGCCGCAGTAATTTGCGCGCAGGATCGCTACGATCTCGCGCACCGTTGCACGCTCAAGACCGAGCGCGCCGCCGAGGAAAACCGGGCGATCCTGATCGGCGCCGGCAAAGCCATGATATTCGGGCGTCAGATCGGCGGGCAGTTC
>JAURVS010000115.1 GCA_030655355.1 Sphingopyxis sp. | reverse complement strand
GCGGTCAGCGGACCGTCTTCGGTGACGCTGTCGACATCAGGGCGTGCGGTCGGAACATCGTCGACGATGTCGATACGCAGCGTCGCGGTCGCATCATCGGCGGGGTTGCCGTCGCTGTCGGCCACCGTGATGACGAAGCTTTCAAAGGGCGTCAGGTCGGTGGTGTGATTGACGTTGGCGGTCAGCGTGTAGCTGTAATTCACCGTTGTTCCGACGATCGAGGTAACCGTGAGCGTGCCATAGTCGCCAGTATAGCTGTTGCCAGCGACCAAGGGCTGGCCGCCGATCGTCAGCGTCGAGGCGCCATCGCCATTGGTGAAGTTGACCGAGCCGGTGGTCGTTTCGCTGGTCGTTGCCGCAGCCGAGCCAGTCGGAAGACCGGCTTCGTCGACCGAGGTGCCGGGCGTGCCGACTGCCGGAACCGTGAGCGTCGGGGCATCGTTCGCGCCATTGATCGTGATCGTCAGCGTCGTCGACGACGGATCGCCGTCGCTGTCGGTGATTGTGTAAGTGAAGGTCTCGGTCAGCGTCTGACCCGTCGACAGCGCCTGCACCGCCGGATTGGCATTGTTCAGCGCGTAGCTGTAGCTGCCATCGGCATTGAGCGTCAGCGTGCCATAGGTGCTCACCAGCGGTGTGCCCACGGTGCCGCCGGTCAGGCCGGTCACGGTCGCGCCATCGGCGCCCTGCGTGTCGGCAACGCCGTCGGTTCCGTTCGCGTCTGCGCCGCCCGTTCCGGTCAGCACATTGCCATCGGCAGTCAGCGGACCGTCTTCGGTCACGCTGTCGATATCGGCGCGGGCGGTCGGAACGTCGTCGACAATGTTGATCACCAGCGTATCGGTCGCGGTATCGCCGTCGCTGTCAGTCACGACTGCGGTAAAGCTGTCCGACGTATTGTCGCCCGAGGTGTTCGTGGTGAGCGTATAGCTGTAGTTGTACGCGCCGCCGCTGACCGTCACGGTCAGCTCGCCGCGCGGCGTCGTCACCGTGCCGCCAGCGGTCACATCGACGCCATTGATGACGAGCGAGGCGACGCTGTCGTTGCCGGTGGTCAGCGTGAAGCTGCCCGTTGTCGTTTCGCCGTTCGACGCAGCGTCCGAACCGGTCGGCAGACCGGCTTCGTTGACGCTGTTGTCGGCGCCAAGGTCGATCGTCGGGACCGAATCCTTCGCGAGCGTCACAGTCACCGTCGCGGTCGAGGTGTCGCCGTCGCCATCGGTGATCGTGTAGGTAAAGCTGTCGGTGCCCTCCTCGCCCGCGGTCGGGGTGTAGGTGAAAGTGCCGTCGCCATTATAGACGACGCTGCCCTTGGTCGGGCCGGTCGCCAGTGCGACTCCCGTCGCTGCGTCGACGCCGTCGGCGCCGCGGACGTCATTGCCCAGCACATTGATCGTTACCGGCGCGTCTTCGGCGGTGCCCGCGCTGTCGTTGGCGGCGGTCGGCACATCGTCGATAATACGAACGTCGAGGCTGGCGTTGGCGGTCGACCCGTCGCTGTCGGTCACGATGACGGCAAAGCTGTCGCCGACAAAATCTTCGCCTTGGCTCGCGTGCGTCAGCGTGTTGTCGCTCAGCACATAATTATAGGTGAAGCTGCCGCCGATCACCGATCCATCGGCGCCGAGCGTCGGCGTGAAACCCGTGATGTTGATGACGCCGAGCGGACTCGTGGCGGTGCCCGCAGTGAACACGCCGTTGGTCACGACCTGCGTGCCGCCGATTGTCACATTGCCGAGCCCGTCGGGAGTCGAGACAGTGAAAGCATTCGTCTGGGTCAGCGCTGCCGCATCGGGCGACGAGCCGCCAGCCAGATCATCTTCATTGACGATGAGTTCGGCGCCTTCGGCGTTCAGTCCATTGATCGTCACGCCATCGTCGGCGCCATTGATCGTGATCGTCAGCGTTGCGCTCGACGTGTCGCCGTCGCCGTCGGTGATCGTATATGTAAAGGTCTCGGTCAGCGTTTGACCCGCTGCCAAGCCCTGCACCGGCTGCGCACCATTGTTCAACGCATAGCTGTAGCTGCCGTGTGCGTTCAGCGTCAGCGAACCATAAGCGCCCGCGAGCGGGGTGCCCACCGTTCCGCCGGTCAGGCCGGTCACGGTCGCGCCGTCGGAGCCTTGAGTGTCGGCGACGCCGTCGGTCGCGTTGGCGTCGCCGCCACCCAAGCCAGTCAGAACATTGCCATCGGCGGTCAGAG
Organism: Sphingopyxis sp.; assembly: GCA_030655355.1. Taxonomy (GTDB): domain Bacteria; phylum Pseudomonadota; class Alphaproteobacteria; order Sphingomonadales; family Sphingomonadaceae; genus Sphingopyxis. The sequence goes on along the minus strand of JAURVS010000115.1, from coordinate 17,133 downwards.
GACCATCCTCGGTCACGCTGTCGACATCGTCGCGCGCGGTGGGGACATCATCGATGATGCGGACGTCGAGGCTGGCGTTGCCAGTCGAGCCGTCGCTGTCGGTCACAACAACCGCAAAGCTGTCGGTGACATTGTCCGTGCCCGGCGCGCCATGCGTCAGCGTGTTGTCGCCCAGCACATATTCATAAGTGAAGCTGCCGCCGATCACCGATCCATCGGCGCCGAGCGTCGGCGTGAAACCGGTGATGTTGACGGTACCGAGCGGACTCGTGGCGGTGCCTGCGGTGAACACGCCGTTCGTCATAACCTGCGTGCCGCCGATCGTCACATTGCTGAGGCCGTCGGGAGTCGACACGGTAAAGCTGCCCGTCTGGGTCAGTGCTGCCGCATCGGGCGACGAGCCATCGGCCAGATCGGCCTCATTGACGACGAGTTCGCCGCCTTCGGCATCAAGACCGGTGATCGTCACGCCATCATCGGCGCCGTTGATCGTGATGGTCAGCGTCGTCGTAGATGTATCGCCGTCGCCATCGGTGATCGTGTAAGTGAAAGTCTCGGTCAGCGTCTGCCCGGCCGAAAGCGCCTGCACCGGCTGCGATGCATTGTTGAGCGTATAGCTGTAGCTGCCGTCGGCATTAAGCGTCAGCGCGCCATAGGCACCCGTTAGCGGCGTGCCCACGGTGCCGCCCGCGAGGCCGGTGACGGTCGCGCCGTCTGCGCCCTGCGTGTCGGCTATACCATCGGTGGCATTTGTGTCATCGCCGCCAACGCCGGTCAGCACATTGCCGTTCGCCACGGTCGGACCATCTTCGGTCACGCTGTCGCTATCCTCGCGCGCAACCGGGGCGTCATCGACGATATCGATCGCGAGCGTATCCGACGCGGCGTCGCCGTCGGCGTCGGTGATCACGATGGGGAAGCTGACCGTCGAGCCGTCGGGCGCGAGCACATTGTCAGCCAGCGTGTAGACATAGGTGACCGAACCCTGGCCGGTGACGGGATTATAGCTGTAGCCGGTGACGACGAGCGTCCCGGTCGCATCGCTCGCCACCGTCTGCGGCAGCGATCCGGGTGTCACTATTGCGCCGCCGATCGACACGCTGCCGATGCCGTCGATCGCAGTGAAGGTGATCGTGCCGCTCGTCGATGCGGGATCGCCGTCGAACGCCGAGCCCGGCGCTTCGCCCGTGCGGCCCGCCAGATCGGCTTCATATACGGTCGTGCCGCCGTTGCCCTCGCCATCGCCGGGGACAAAGGTGATGACGGTCGGCGCGTCGGCGATGCTGATCGTCAGCGTGGCCGTTGACGTGTCGCCGTCGCCATCGATGATCTGATAGGTAAAGACGTCATTAACGCCGCCCGGCGTGCCCGGAGTCCGGACATAGGTGTAGCCGCCCTGCGCGTTGATCGTCAGCGTGCCATATTGCCCCTGCACCGTGCCCGGTACCGAAAAACCGCCTTCGCCGCTTGCGCCGCGAACACCGGTCAGCGTCGCGCCGTCGGCGCCGGGCGTGTCGGCACCTGCCGCCCCGCTCGTCGTGCCCACGCCAGTCAGGACATTGCCTGCTTCGGGCGCAAAGCTGCCTGCGGCGACCTGATCGGTATCGTTGCGCGCGGTCGGCACGTCGTCGACGACCGAAATGGTCAGCGTCGCGGTCGCGGTATCACCGTCGGTGTCGGTCAGGACGACGGTGAACGGGTCGGTCGCATTGTTGTTCGCGTTGGTGTTGTCGGTCAGCGTATAGCTATAACCGACATTGCCCGGCGTCAGGCTGGTGATGGTGAGCTGGCCGAGCGGCGTGGTGATGACCTGGCCGACCGTCGTGATCGCGGTGCCGTTGATCGTCAGCGAAGCAAGGCCGTTGCCGTCGTCATAGACGATCGAGCCGGTCGTCGTTTCGCTGTTCGCGGCGCTGCTGCTTCCCGCAGGCTCGCTGCCGCGGGCGGGCAGGCCAGCTTCATTGACGCTCGCAGTCGCGGCGCCGACGCCGAGCGGCTGGTCGGGCGTAACGATGACGATCTCGGGTTCTTCGTCGATGAGGTCAGGCAGCAGTTCGCGCTCTTCGGGCTGCGGAAAGGCGAGTTGCGTATAAGGGAGAAGGTCGCCCAGCGCATAAGCATCCTGGATCGGACCTTCGGGATCGGCGAAATTGCCGCCCGAGCTGCGGACGCCGCCAGCTTCGGGATTCAGCTCGCCAAGATTCTCAAGCAGCTGCGCCACTGTGCTCGCGGGAACGGTATCGCCATCGAGGACGATCGCGGGGATGTCGACCGCGCCACCCGGAATGATGAAAACCTGGCCGTTCGGAAGAGTGATGATCAAGTCGGCGCCGGACACCGTAATGTCGTCGATCGACGCGCCTGCGGGCAATATGATGCGTCCGCTCGCGTCGGGTACGAGGATGCCCTGGATTGCCAGCGGTATGATGGATGCCGATGCCGTGACCTGCGCTGCCGCGGCGAGGAAGTCACTGCCTGATACGGCCTGGTTCGACTGGTCAGTCGATGCGCTGTCGCGCTGCGGGCCAGTCATCCCATTCCGTGCCGGATTGTCAAAAGCATCCATGTCAGTTTTCCTCGAATACACCGCACCCTGCGCCGAAAACGGCACAGAAAATGTTTATCAAAATTCAGTGCGACCCATCGTCCGAGCGAGTCGGACTTTCCCCACCCGGACGAAAGCATGGGTTTTCGATTCTTCGCAAGCGCGTTAACAATTTTCTGGTTAACGCAATCCGTGAAAATCGGTGTAGCCGGATGGCGACGTATAGAAAAATTTATCTATTACTTTCAAAGTGATAAATATCATGTTCGTCGTGCTTGCCTATGTCACAAAAAGTGTGATTGCGTCCCAATTCGAACCACAAAATGCGGCAAGCTGCGAAAGGTTACGGGCGCCGCCGAGCCCGAATCGCCACCCGACTCGCGCACACCAAATGAGTCGCGCGGCGCCGGGCGGCGATGGTCGCGCTTCATTTTCAAAAACACTAAAAGCGCCCCAACAACGCAATGTTAAGGATGTTGCGCGATAGGCGATCCTCGAAGGAGACGTCGGTGAGATCGTTGCTCGCGCATATCGCAGATCCGGTCGAAACGACCGACCGCAGACGGATGCAACGCCGCACGTTGCGGCTGGACGTCGCCGCCCGTTCGGAGACGGCCGAATCCGCCGTTGTGATCCGCGATCTTTCGCGAACCGGCCTGTTGATCGAAACCGACGCGCCCTTTGCGGTAGGCGAGACATTCATTCTGGTTTTACCTGAACTCGGCGCCGCCCCAGCGCGCATTGTACGCAGCGAAGGAAAAAGCTTCGGGTGCGAGTTTCTGTCGCCCGTCCCGGCAGGCGCGATCAGCGCGGCGCTCCTTAAGGCGCCCTACAACCCTGAAACGGGCGAGATTTTCGAAGACGCAGGCGCGGACTACGCTGGCGAATTCATTGCGAAACGGCCGTCGAGCGCGATTTTGATGACCGCCGTAACGGCGCTGTTCACCGCGATGCTGCTGCTCGTCCTCGTCGCCATCACCTCGCTGAATTTCTCGTCCAACTAAACCCGACGCATCGGTTGCGTCGCCGCCGTCGAACGTTTCAGCAACGGGGACAACGCTCGCCCGCTTAGCAGTCAGATTGGCCATCAGTCGATGATTTGCACGGGAGTGACGCGGCGATGGTTGCGCCGCCCCGTCACGAGGACGTTCGTCGCAATTTTCCATCGATGTCTGAAATATTGGAGCGGGCGAAGGGATTCGAACCCTCGACCCCAACCTTGGCAAGGTTGTGCTCTACCCCTGAGCTACGCCCGCTCTGGCGGCTGGAATCTGTCGGTTCCAGCGGGTGAGGCGGGCGATTAGCACCGGCTTTTCGACTCGGCAACCCCTGTTTGCGCATTTTCTCCGAAGGGTTGGCATATCGCCGATAAATCCCACATAAGCAGGAAAGAGAGTCCTGTCCGCCAACGCGGAAGCGGCGCTATCCGCCGAAACAGATAATAAGGAGCATCCGTACCGTGGCCACGCTCGGTCTGAACCCCACCGAAAAGGAAGCCGTCGAAGCTTTCCGCCGTGACGTCGTCGAACCGTCGATGACCAGTCTCGTGATTCTGGATTTCTGGGCTGAATGGTGCGGCCCGTGCAAGCAGCTCGGCCCGGTGCTCGAAAAGGTCGCTACGGACTATGCCGACAAGGGTGTCGTGCTGGTGAAGGTAGACGTCGACGCGAACAGCTTCATCGCGAGCCAGTTTCAGGTCCAGTCGATCCCGACCGTCTATGCGATCTTTCAGGGGCAGCCGGTCGCGAACCTGACCAATGCGCGTACTGAAAGCCAGTTGAAGACGATTCTGGACCAGTTGCTCGCGCAATTGCCGATCGAAAGCGAAGCGACCGCGCGCGCGGTCGAGATCGCGCCGTTGATCGAGATGGGCGATACGATCCTCGCCGAGGGTGACGGTCCGCGCGCCGCGAGCGTCTTTGCGCAGATACTTGAGATGGCGCCCGACAATGCGCCCGCGCATGGCGGGCTGATTCGCGCGCTCTTGCTGACGGGCGATATCGAGGGCGCGCAGGCGGCGCTCGATATGGTCCCAGCCGAGATTGCCGAAGACGCAGCGATCGCACAGGCAAAAAGCGCGCTCGCGCTAGCCGCCGATGCACCCGATGCCGGCGAACTCGCGGCGTTCGAAGCCGCGGTTGCCGCGAACCCCGACGACCATCAGGCGCGCTTCGAGCTTGCGAGCGCGCAGATTGGCGCGGGTCAGCGCGATGCCGCCGCCGACAATCTGCTCCATATCGTCGCCGCCGATCGCGAATGGAATGACGACGCCGCGCGCGCCAAGATCCTGTCGCTGTTCGAAGCCGTCGGACTCGAAGATCCGTGGGTCGCGGCGCAGCGCCGCCGCCTGTCGCTGATTCTGTTCGGTTGATGGGCGAAACCGCGCCTTTGACGATTCAGCGGATCGCGATTTTTCCGCTCACCGGCGCGGTGCTGTTTCCCCGGCTGCACTTGCCGCTGCACATCTTCGAACCGCGCTATTCGGCGATGGTGCAGGAGGTGCTAGCGCGGGACCGGCAGATCGGGATGATCCAGCCGCGCCAGATCCCCGGCGAAGAGGATCGCGAGCCGCCCGCGCTCTATGATGTCGGCTGCGTCGGGCGTATCGTCGATGTCGAAGCGCTCGACGAAGGCCGCTTCAATCTTGTCCTTGAAGGCGTCGCACGGTTTCGCGTGCGACGCGAACTCGATGTCACGACGCCGTTCCGACAAGTCGAAGCTGAGATCGAGCTGGAACCCAAAGACGAAGACGTGTTGGCGAGCATTGAGCGCGCCAGCCTTGAACGCGAAGCCAAACGCTTTGCAGCGCGGCAAGGCTATGTCGTCGACTGGAACTCGGTTGGGCAGCTCGACGATGCAACGCTGGTCAACGGCATCGCGCAGGTCGCTCCCTTTGACGCGGCAGCCAAGCAGGCTTTGCTCGAAGCATCGCCGATCGACGCGCGCGCTGAACTGGTCGTCCAGTTGATGCAATTTTTTGGGCGCTTCGACGGCGACGACGGCCGCGTGACGCTGCAATAGAGCGGCGTTCGACCTAGATTTCCGCGCCCGCCAGCAGACGGGGCAGATCGCCCGCCTCACCACGCGCTTCATCCATGAAGAAACGCTTGAGCAACGGCAGTCGCTGAACCGCGCCGAGCCCGGTCCGGCGGACGGCGGCGGCGGTACGCCCCGGAATCCCGAACAGGCGCGTGAGCCCGTCGGTTGCGAGACTTACCATCATATTGTCGAGCCCGCGCCAGCGCTGATAACGCGCGAGTAACGCCGCATCGCCGAGATCGAGCCCGAGCCGCGCGCCCTCGACGAGGACTTCGGCCAGCGCCGCGACATCGCGCAAACCAAGGTTGAGCCCCTGCCCCGCGATCGGGTGAATGCCGTGCGCAGCGTCGCCAACGAGTGCGATGCGATCGGCGACGATCGAGGCGCTGTGATGAAAGCCGAGCGGATAGGTCATCCGCGGCGCGACCAGTTCCATCGCGCCAAGCACGCCGCCGGCGCGCTTTTGCAGTTCGGCAATGAATCCCCGCTCGCCAAGCTTGGCGAAACCCGGGCCGTCCTTTTCGCCGACGGTCCACACGAACGCCGAACGGTGCCGCCCCTGTTCGTCATCGACAAGCGGCAGCAGCGCGAAGGGGCCCGACGGATAGAAAATTTCATGCGCGACATTGCCGTGCGAAAGCTCGTGATTCACCGCGCCGATCATCGCATGATGATGGTACGACCAGTTCGCGATGCTGAATCCCGTTTCGTCGCGTGTCGGCGAGCGGCGGCCTTCGGCGACGATGAGCAAGGGCGCGTGAAGCCGCACGCCATCGGCAAGCGTCAATGTGACACCATGCGTATCGACGTCGCGCGACACGACCTCGACCGGCATCAGCAGGCGCACGAGCGGCGCTTCGGCAAGCGCCGCGGCAAGCGCGACGCGGAGCTGACGGTTTTCGACCATCGTTCCAAGCGGCGGGTCGCCATCGGTGGTCACAAAATCGAGATCGCCGCCGCGGCCGCTATCAGGGGCGCCGTCGCCCACCTTGATCGCGCGGATCGGACAGCCGTGGCCGGCGAGGCGCTGCGCTATGCCTAGCACATCGAGCATCTGCCAGGTCGCGCTGGCGATCGCCGACGCGCGGCCGTCGAAGCCGGGCGCGATTGCCGCCACCGGGTCGGCGGGGTCGACGATTTGGACCGACAGGCCGTGGTGAGCGAGGGCAAGGGCAAGCACCTGGCCGACAAGGCCGCCACCCGAAATCAGGACATCGCTTCGCAGCATTTCACTCATGATCCCGTCCTAGCGTGCGGCAGGGCGGTTGGAAAGGCTGCGCGCGGCTGCCAGCGGCGTCGGGGCCCGCTTGACGACGAGTCCGCCGCATGCGCATATCGCCGTGGTTAACTGACAGGGACTAAAAAAGAGCATGGCTAGCCGCAAGGCCCCACCCGCAAAGGCCGATTGGCGCACCGTTTTCCGCCAAAGCATCGCGCGTTCGCTCGTGATCGCGGGGGCGGTGGCGCTCGGGCTGTTCACATTGTTCCTGACTCTCGCGCTCGTCACCTATGACAGCACCGATGCGGCGCTCAACACCGCCGCGCATGGCACCGCCGCCAACTGGATGGGCGGCACGGGCGCTTGGTTTGCCGACCTTGGCTTGTCGATCGGCGGCGCCGGAATTGCGCTGCTGCTGCCGCTGCTCGGCATCATGGCGTGGCGGCTGTGGAGCGGCGAAGCGCAGCCCTATTGGCCGCGCCAGCTCGCCTATAGCTTTATCGGCATCTTGCTCGTCGGCCTTGGCGCCGAACTGTGGGCGCCCGCGACGAACGCCCCGATGCCCGCGGGCTGGGGCGGCATCATCGCGCTTCTGATCGGCGGCGCGATCGCGCCTCTGTTTGCACAGGCGGGCGAACCCGCCGCGGCGCTGATCCGCTTTGCGACGATCCTGTTGCTCGTCGGGCTCGGCCTGTGGCTCGCCTGGCGCGCGCTGCGGCTTGAAAAAGGCTGGGCTTCACGATTCAGATTGCCCGCCGCAGAAGGCGCCAGCCGCGTCGTAGAACCCGTGCGCGTGGCGAGCGACGACGGCAAGGCGCCGATCCCGGTCGACCGCACCGTCCGTCCGCGCGCGATTGCCGAACCGAGCGACCGCGCCCCGCCCGAGATCGCCGACCCCGCGCAGCGTACCGCGCCGTCGAAACCCAAGGCCAAGCCGCAGACCGAGCTGTTCACCAACTATCAGCTCCCGTCGATCGACCTCCTCTCGCCGCCCCCGCCGGGGCCGACGGGTCAGATCGACAAGGCCGGGTTGGAGCGCAACGCGCGCCTGCTCGAATCGGTGCTCGAGGATTTTCAGGTGAAGGGCGTCGTGACCGCGGTTCGCCCCGGCCCCGTCGTCACCATGTACGAACTCGAACCGGCGCCGGGCACGAAAGCCAGCCGCGTGTCGAACCTCGCCGACGATATTGCGCGCAACATGTCGGCGCTGTCGGCGCGTATTGCACCGATCCCCGGTCGCACCGTCATCGGCATCGAACTGCCGAACGCGAACCGCGAGTCGGTGGTGCTCCATGAAATCATCGGCAGCGCGCTGTTCCAGGATCAGACCGGCGCGCTGCCGATCATCCTCGGCAAGAATATCAGCGGCGACCCGATGATCGCCGACCTCGCGCCCATGCCGCATCTGCTCATCGCGGGTACGACGGGTTCGGGTAAGTCGGTCGGCCTCAACGCGATGATCCTCTCGCGTCTCTATCGCCTCGGCCCCGACCAGGTGAAGATGATCATGATCGATCCCAAGATGCTGGAACTCAGCGTCTATGACGATATTCCGCACCTGCTCGCGCCCGTCGTCACCGAACCCAAAAAGGCGATCCGCGCGCTCAAATGGGCGGTCGAGCAGATGGAAGACCGCTACCGGATGATGTCATCGCTGTCGGTCCGCAACCTTGCGAGCTATAATGACAAGGTCCGCGGCGCACTGTCGAAGGGCAAGTCGCTCGGCCGCCGCGTCCAGACCGGCTATGATCCCGACACCGGCCAGCCGATCTATGAGGAAGAGGCGCTCGACTATGCGCCGCTCCCGCAGATTGTCGTCGTGGTCGACGAACTCGCCGATTTGATGATGACCGCAGGCAAGGAAGTTGAATTCCTGATCCAGCGGCTGGCGCAGAAAGCGCGCGCTGCGGGCATCCACCTGATCCTCGCGACGCAGCGCCCGTCGGTCGACGTCATCCCCGGGGTGATTAAGGCGAACTTGCCAACGCGTATCAGCTTTAACGTCACGTCGAAAATCGACAGCCGCACCATTCTGGGCGAAGCCGGCGCCGAACAATTGCTCGGCAAGGGCGACATGCTCTATGTTCCGGGCGGCAAGCAGATCACGCGCATCCACGGACCGTTTGTGTCCGATGATGAAGTCCGCGCGGTCGCCGACCATTGGAAGGGTCAGGGCCGCCCCGACTATATCGAGAGCGTCACTGAGGACCCCGAAGACGGCGGCTTTGCAATGGAAGGCGCCCCCGCGGGCGGCGACAGCGCCGAAGACCGCATGTACGCCAAGGCCTGCCAGATCGTTGTCGAAAGCCAGAAGGCTTCGACGAGCTGGCTCCAGCGCCAGCTCCGCATTGGATATAATAGCGCTGCGCGCCTGATCGAACGGATGGAAGAGGAAGGGCTGGTCAGCGCGCCCAACCATGTCGGCCGCCGCGACGTGCTGACCGACCAATATGGCCAGCAGCGATAACGGAACCATTGCCGCCGCCGCGACTTGAACAGCGTCTAACGGCGGGGTTCACGGGGGGGTTCAATGCCCGCCTGCGAAGAACGACCGCTATCGACGACCCATCGCAGAATGAGAGCCAGATGACCCTGAACCACAAATTGACCCGCCTCGCCGCCTGGACGTTTACGCCCGTCGCCGCCGCAGGCCTTGCCATTGCGGCGCCGGCGATCGCCCAGTCGGCGAGCACGCTGTCGGCGGTGCAGTCGCATCTGAAGTCGACGAGCTCGATGACCGCCGATTTCGTCCAGACCGACCGCAACGGTCAGCGGCTGAATGGCAAACTCACGCTGAAGCGTCCGGGCAAGATCCGGTTCCAGTATCAAAAGGGTGTCCCTTTGCTGATCGTCGGCGATGGCAGCTCGCTGACGATGATCGATTATGAAGTGCGACAGGTACAGCGCTGGCCGGTGAAGAATTCGCCGCTCGGCGCGCTGCTCGATCCCGACCGCGATCTGACCAAATTTGCGAAGGTCGTGCCGACCGGCAGCAACAATGTGTTAAGCGTCGAGGTCAAGGATCCAAAGCGCCCCGAATATGGGACGATCACGATGGTGTTCGTCCGCGATGGGTCGGCGCCGGGCGGATTGCAGCTGCGCGGCTGGGTGGCACTCGATTCGCAGAATAATCGCACCCGGATCGATCTCTCCAACCAGCAATTCAACGTTGCGGTGGCCGATTCAGCATTCAAATGGACCGACCCGCGCCCGACCAAACGCGGTCGCTAAAATTTCTCATTTCGCGAACGGCGTTGGCCCGGTCGGGATCGGCGCCGTTTTTCCGCCCAACCGACGTGACGTATCGACGAACTGCAAAAACGGCGCAGGAGCGTTCATTTTCGTTCAGCTTGGCGACAGGGAAGAGCGGCTATTTCATCTCTCGAAGGCGCCAACACGGCCCCCGGATTTGGGTTTCCCCCTGTTGCCCCACCCGGATTGCCAGGTGCCTTCATTCAAGAGCGTGACGAACGCTGACCTTGAACCCCCGTTCCACCGCCCCTGGAACGGGGGTTTAATTTATCCGGCATCCTCGCCGCGCTGTTTAGGTGGCTGGACGGCCCCCGCAAGCGCCGATAGAGCCACCGCATGACTCGCACCAGCATCGCTTCGTGGAATATCAACAGCGTTCGCGCGCGTATCGGTATCGTCGAAAAATTTCTGCGCGAGGAAGCTCCTGACATCCTCTGCCTGCAAGAGACGAAGGTCGAATGCGGGCTGTTCCCGCCGGATATGTTCAAGCGGCTGGGGTATCAGCACATCGTCACCCACGGGCAGCGGATGCACCACGGCGTCGCGATCGTTAGCATGGTGCCGCTGACCGATGTTCGCAAATATGACTGGCAGGCGAATGGCGAAGCGCGCCATGTCGGCGTGACTCTGCCGTCGGGCGTGCGGCTCGACAATGTCTATATTCCCGCCGGCGGCGACATTCCCGATCGCGAGCTGAACCCTAAATTCGGGCAGAAACTCGATTTCTTCGGCCGCATGACCGAATGGTCGGCGACGCTCGCAGGGATGCCAACCGTGCTGACCGGCGACTTCAACGTCGCGCCGCTCGAAAGCGACGTGTGGAACCACAAGGCGCTGCTCGACGTCGTCAGCCACACCCCCGTGGAGGTCGAAACGCTCGCGCGGTTACAGGCGGCATCGGATTGGGTCGACCTTGGCCGCCATTTCGTGCCCGCACCGACGCGGCTCTACACTTGGTGGAGCTATCGCGCGAAAGACTGGGAGGCGTCGAACCGCGGTCGCCGCCTCGACCATATGTGGGTAACGCCCGATCTGGTAACCAAGGCGGTATCGCATCGCATCGTTCAGCCAACGCGTAGCTGGGAACGCCCGTCGGACCACATCCCGCTCATCACCGAGTTTGATTTTTGAGCAACGCAGGCGCCCGGCAAGCGGCGCGCGCGATCGATGCGCTGCGGCGCGGCTGGCCGTTTCGCGTCGTGGGGGCGGATGGCGCGCTCGACCTGCTCGCGGTCGAAAGTGCACGCGACGCGGCCTTGGTTGAATTTGCCAGCCGCGATGTGCTGCTGTCGGGCGAGCGCGCGGTTACGCTGAAGCTTACCAACCAGCGCGTGGCGGCGACACCGGGTCCCGTTCGGCTGGCGGGTGCCGCCGATACCGTCGCCGCGGCGCTCGCGATCGCCGACCCCTCGCTTGATCTTGCCAACCCGCTCAAGGGCCCGTTCCGCACGATTGCCACCGGCGGCGAAACGGCAGCCGCAGCCGCAATGACAATGGCGCGCCACGCCGGACTGCTCCCCGCGTTTTTCGTGCGCGAAGCCGCAGCCGATGCCGAAACCATCTGCACCGTAGACGATGTAGCCGCGCTGCTCGATCCATCGCGGCTCGAAGTTGCGGCGCGTGCGCGTCTGCCCGTTGAGGCAAGCGAGACCGCCGAGATCATCGCCTTTCGTTCGCCCGAAGAGGCGTCGGACCATGTCGCGCTCGTCATCGGCAAGCGCGACGGCAACCCACCGGTCGTCCGACTGCACAGCGAATGCTTGACCGGCGACGTCCTCGGCAGCCTGAAATGCGATTGCGGACCGCAGCTCCACGCCGCGCTGCACGCGATGGCCGACGCGCCTTGGGGGGTGTTACTGTACCTCAGGCAGGAAGGGCGCGGCATCGGGCTCGTCAACAAGCTGCGCGCCTATGCGTTGCAGGATCAGGGCTATGATACGGTCGACGCCAATCTACGGCTTGGCTTCCCGGTCGAGGCGCGCGATTTCGCGATCGCCGGGCGCATGCTCGAACTGCTGAACATCCCGCGCATCCGGTTGATGACGAACAATCCCGAAAAGGTCGCGCGGCTGCAGAAGGAAGGCGTCGAGGTCGTCGAGCGACTGCCGCTCGCTTTGCCGACCAACAAATATAATGAGCAATATCTCGCGACGAAGCGCGATCGCACCGGACACCAGCTCTGACAACCGCGCCGCCCCCGCGAAGACGGGGCCGCTGGCGACCTAAGCTGAGATCGATGGCCGCCCCCGCCTGCGCGGGGGCGATAAATTAATCAATGCACGAAGCGCGCGACAACGTCGCGATAGCTGCGGCTCACCTTCACCTGCGCGCCTGACCCCAGCACGAGGAAGCATTCGCCGTTAGTGTGCGGCTTGACCTGCTTTACCTGCGACAGGTTGACGATCGTCGAGCGGTGGACGCGCTGGAAATTGCGCGGGTCGAGCCGCTTTTCCAGATCCTTCATCGTCTCGCGCAGGATCAGGCTGTTGTCGGCGGTATAGATACACATATAATCGCCCGCGGCGTCGATACGTTCGATGCTATCGACGTCGACGCGGAAGATCTGGCCGCGATCCTTGATGTTGATCATCTTTTCATAGCGGTCCGCGGCGTGGGCGTCGGGCTGCGTCTCGGCGTCATAATCGTCGACAGCGTCAGGCGCGACCTCGGCCAGCACCGTCTTGAGCCGTTCGACTTCGGCGACACCGCGCTTTTCGGCGAGGCGCTGGCGAACGCGGTCGAGCGCATCGGCGAGCCGTTCGGGTTCGACTGGCTTCACAAGATAGTCGACCGCCTGTGCCTCGAACGCGCGGATCGCATGGTCCGAATAGGCCGTGACGAAAACGACGAGCGGCGGCTCGACTTCCATCAGCCCCTGAATGACCGAAAATCCATCAAACCCCGGCATCTGGATGTCGAGGAAAACGAGGTCTGGCTTGTGAGTCTTGATCTTTCGAATGGCTTCTCGGCCATTTTGCGCTGTGTCGACGATTTCGACGTCCGCATGCGGTTCGAGCCGCAGTTGCAGGCCTTGGGTGGCCAGTTTTTCATCATCCACCAGGATGGTTCTGATCGTCATGTTCTCTCGGTTCCAATCGTCATTTGCCCGTCGGGCTGAAACGGAAACTCGATAACCACCGTAAATCCGCCTTCAGCGCCCATATGGACATCGAACCGGTGCTGGTCGCCAAAAGCCTGCGCCAACCGGTCCCTGATATTGGCTAAACCCACACCGGTCGATTCCGTTGCAAAGCCTGTGGTGGGGTCCCCGCCGTCGGCTGACAATCCCGCGCCGGTGTCGGACACGGTAATGCGAACATTTTGACCGGCCAACTGTGCGGAAAGCGTGATATCGGCGCCGTCTTCCTGGGGCGTCACCGCATATTTGATCGCATTTTCGATCAAAGGCTGGAGCAAGAGAGACGGCAATCTGGCGCGCGAAACCGCCGGATCGATATCGAAATGCGGGCGTAGCCGCTCTTCGAAGCGCATCTTCTCGATATCGAGATAGAGTTTGAGCGTCTCGATCTCCTGTGCCAGCGTCACTTGTGCCGTCGGCTCGTTCGCCAGCGTATAACGCAGGAATGCCGAAAGCCGCGACAGCATTGCGTTCGCGGGCTCGGTCTGCTTGAGCAGCACGAGCGTCGAAATGCTGTTCAACGTATTGAAGAGGAAATGCGGGTTGAGTTGATAGCGCAGCATCGCAAGCTGCGCCGATGCCGCTTGGGCCTCGAGCCGCAGAACGCGGTCATTCTGTTCCTCGAGCTGCAGAAAATAGTTGATCGCGAAATAGAGTGCCGACCAGGCCGCTAGCGATGTCGCGTCGATATATATCGCGCCGAGCAGCAGGCTGGTGAAACCCGCCTCACTCGCCGGATTCTGAATCTGTGCAACCCATGCGTCGATGAAGGCCCAAAGCGCAGTCGCGATGCCCGAAAGGCCAAAGCTGACGCCCCACATCAACAGCGGACGGCGGCTGATCAGCGACCGGTAACAAACCGACAGGATCAGCGAGAGCGAGAAGCCGGTGATTGCGGAAATCATCTGCGGCACGAGGTAGGCAAACGGCTGGCCGTTGGCGAGCCCCGACACCCCGCGCAGGCCGAGCCACGCTACCCAACCCAATATTTGCAGATTCCAGAAGGCCCGGACCTTATTGTCGAAAAAAGGACCGGGCGAAGTCAGTCGAAACAGCGGCATGGGCGTCCGTGCGATAAAGGTCAGCGGCCGCGCACGCGCTGGCGGAAACCGGCGTACGTGATCATTCGGCTGGAACCGACGCCAGTGCGCCTTCGGCACGGATGCGCGCCTGCCCCAGCGGCTGCAGTTCCACCCGGTGTTTCCACAGCAATTCCTTGTAACTGATCACCCGGCCGTCATGCGCGGTTAGCGTAACGGGGCCGATCGGCTGTTCGTCGCGCGCGTCGACCAGCACCGGCGTCGAAGGTACGCCCGCACCCCATTTCTCACCCCATTGGCGCAACGCGATCATCGCCGGGAGCAGCTCGATGCCCTTTTGGGTCAGCTGATACTGAACCTTGCGGCGGTCTTCGGCCATGACTTCGCGCGCCATTATGCCGTGGTCGACCAGTTTCGACAGGCGGTTCGAGAGGATATTGCGCGCGATGTTCAGCTCCTGCTGAAATTCCTCGAAATGATGGACACCGTTGAAGGCGGCGCGAAGGATCATGAACGACCATCGCTCGCCCATCGCTTCCAGCGCCAGAGGCAAAGCGCAATTGCCTCCATCCATGTCGCTCAGCAGTTCGCGTAATTTTCCCATAGCCAATGCCCTAACGTAAAATCGCCATCTGCGCCAAAAAAATATAGGGCCTCCGTTGCAATTTGCAACGCAAAGGCTGAGCGCTCATTGCGAGGCTCGTCGCTGAGAAAATGGAGCGCGGCCAAGGCACTTCCGACGAGGCTTGGCGGCGCTTTTTCCGGTCAGCCGGTGAGGCGGTTGCGGGCGATGACCAGCGACCAGCGCGCCAGCGCGGGCAATTGCGCGGCGACATATCCCGGGTCGGCGCGAAAGGCCCGGCGCACAAGGTCGATCCGCCAGCGACGACTGCTGCGAAGGGCAAGCCCGAGCAGAATTTCGCTGCGATTGCGCGCGGACAAAGTGTTGGGCAGCGCTCGTTCGACGATTTGCGCGGTGAGCGCCTGTATTTGCTCGGCACGCTGGCTCGTCAGGCTACCGCCATGCTTGCGATAGATGTAAAGATCCTCGTGCAGCGCGACGAAATTGAAGCGCAGCGCGGCACGTAGCCAGAAATCATAATCTTCGACGCCGAACAGCTTGGTATCATAGCCGCCAAGCGCCTCGGTCACGCGCGCGCGATACAGAAAGCAGGCGCCGACATTATTGCCATAGAGCAGCCGGTCGATAGGCCCGACACGCGAGCGGCCGAGTTCGGCCCCTGCTTCGTCGATCAGCATGAAATCGGCGTGGACGACATCGGCTTCGGCATGCGCGTCGAGCGTCGCAACGAGGCGACTCAGCATTTCGGGCCGGAGCAGATTGTCGTCGGATGTCCAGCTGTGCAGATCGCCGCGCGCGGCGGCAAAGCCGTGATTGAGCGCGGCGGGCAAGCCGATATTGGTGTCAAGCCGCAGCAGCCGCACGCGTGGGTCGCGTTGAGCCGCTTCCGTCATAATCGCGGGCGACGCATCGCGCGATGCATCGTCGACGAGGATGAGTTCGAAATCGGCAAAATCCTGCGTCAGGACCGACTCGATGGCCTCGGCGAGCCAGCGCGCACCATTGTGCACGGGCATCACCATCGACACGCGGGGTGTCGCCGTCGAATCGAGAGTATCGGTCCCCATCAACGGCGAGTCCTAGCCGCGACGAACGATGCTTCCAATCGCCTTTACCAAAGTTGCTAACACCTTGCCGGTCCGCGCACGCAAATTACGCATTGCAATATATGCGCCAAGGGCGACATTGGCGCTGATGCTCAGGCAATATGAACTTGTGGAGCGCGTGCGCGCTTATGATCCCGATGTCGACGAGGCGCTGCTGAACCGCGCCTATGTTTTTACAGTGCAGAAGCACGGCAGCCAGAAACGCGCCTCGGGCGACCCCTATTTCAGCCATCCGGTCGAGGTTGCGGGCATTTTGACCGATCTTCATCTCGACTGTGAGACGATCGTCACCGCGCTTTTGCACGACACGCTCGAAGACACGCTAACGACGCCCGAGGAGATCGAGCGGCTGTTCGGCGCCGACGTTGGCCGGCTAGTTGATGGCGTTACCAAGCTGTCGAAGATCGAGGCGCAGACCGAGAATGAGCGCGCGGCGGAGAATCTGCGCAAATTCCTGCTCGCCATGTCCGACGATATTCGCGTGTTGCTGGTCAAGCTCGCCGACCGGCTGCACAATATGCGGACGCTGCATTTCATCAAGAATCCCGAGAAACGGCGGCGCATCGCCAAAGAAACGATGGATATTTATGCGCCGCTCGCCGAGCGGATCGGCATGTACGAATATATGCGCGAGATGCAGTTGCTCGCTTTCAGCGAACTGGAACCCGAGGCTTATGCAACGATCACCGGCCGCCTTGCCAAGCTGAGCGCGGGCGGCAAGGATAAGGTCGCGGGGATCAGCCGCGAATTCAAGGAATTGTTAGCGAAGAACGGCATCGAGGCCGACGTGTCGGGCCGCGAGAAGCACCCCTATTCGATCTGGCGCAAGATGCAGGAGCGCCACGTCAGCTTCGAACAGGTGACCGACATCATCGCGTTTCGCGTCATCACGCCGACCGACGCCGAATGCTATGCCGCGCTGGGTATTCTCCACCGCAAGTGGAAGATGGTCCCCGGCCGGTTCAAGGATTATATCTCGACCCCGAAGCGCAACGGCTACAAGTCGCTGCACACGACGATCATGCATCAGCAGAATATGCGCATCGAAATCCAGATCCGCAGCCTCGGTATGCATCAGCAGTCCGAATTCGGCTTCGCGGCGCATTGGGCATATAAGCAGGGCGGCACTGCTCCCGACGGACAAGCGGCGTGGATTCGCGATCTGATCGAAATCCTTGAACAGACGCATGACCCCGAAGAGTTCCTCGAG
>JAURVS010000101.1 GCA_030655355.1 Sphingopyxis sp. | reverse complement strand
CGCGACGAGCGGCGGCAGCGGATAGGCGAAATAGCGATATTCGCCGCGCCCGAACCCATGCCGCGCCATATGGACATGACTGCGAAACCGCGTTTCCTGCGCATAAAGCGCCGCCGTTTCGTCGCAGGCCTCGTCACGCAGCAATTTCGGCAGCACTGCCCACCCGTCGCGGTCGAGCGACGCGGCGATTGAGCCCCAGTCGCGCGCCGCAATATCATTTTCGATCATCGTCATCATGCGGCCTCATCGCATCTAAGTCCGCGCACCGCGCCCCGTTTCTTGCGTTCAAATCAGCAAGCGGGACGAACTGCCATTCCGACCGGCCAGCGCAGCTCATAGGTCACCAGAAACCCGTCATGATCCGACAGCTGCGGCCCGCTCGCGCCGCCATCGAACATCGCCTCGACGCGCACCGGACGCACCGTCAGTTGCTCGCCATCGGCGAAGAACTGCAGGTCCTGCGTGTCCATCCACGGCGCATCGCCGTCCCATGACATTTTGACCTCGCACCCCGACGTGGGATCGACGCACACTTCATGCACCAAGGTCAGCGGATGATATTCGGAGAATTCCGCCCAGCGATCTTCCGAATGGCGCATATTGAAATCGCCCCCGAAAATCAGCGGCACCGCAATATCCTGCGTCCGAACGATAAAATCGGATGCCGCAATCGCCTGCCGCAAATGCGCCTCGCCGTCGCGCGCCTCGGACACTCCCGACGCGCCGCGCGAATTCATATGCGTGTTGTAGATGTCGATCGGCGCAGGCACGCCCGGCATCGCGATGCGCGCGAGCATCACGCCCTTGTTCGACAGGCAGTCGAGCCCCGCACAAGCCCGGCGCCCATAAGCATCGAGCGCCATATCGACGATCGGATAACGCGATGCGATCGCCAGCCCGCCGCCGACCAGCTTGACCCCCATTTCGCCTTTCAGCGGCTTGGATTTTCCCGGCATCTTCGCATTGTCGGTGGAATAGGGCTTCGTAGTCCGCTGCGGCCCCGGCGCGATCGACGGATAGCCGCTCGCTGCCACCGCATGCTTCGCCGCGCCGCTGAACATCTCCTGAAACAGGATTACATCGGGACCCGTGCCCGCGTCGCGCATCGCCGCCAGCCGTTCGCCGATCGCCTTTAACTCGGCCGCGCGCCCCTTGCGCGCCGGCCATCCAAGCCCCTCCAGATTATAGGTCAGCACCGACAGCGTCGCGGTCGCCGACCGACCATCTTCGGCCAGCACGACCGGCGCGGCGGGCGCGGCGTCGCACGCCATCACCCGCAGTGGCGGATTCGGCCCGCATGCCCCGAGCGCCAGCGCCCCAACCGCAGCAAGCAATCGCCAACGCGAAACTGAAGTGGAAAAACAACGGCTCATTCGCTGCCCCCTACCGCAATCCGCCGGGCGCGTCACCGCCACGCCGGTTCACAAAGCGCATCACCATGCTAGGGCAGGACATCCTTTCAGAAGCGGAACCGATTCATCATGCCCCTACGCCATTTCGCCGCCGTCCTCCCCCTCCTTCTTGCCGTTCCCGCCGCCGCGCAAAATGCGCCCGCGATCGACGCCGCGAACCTGACCCAGACCGTTCGCACGCTTGCGTCGGACCAGTTTCAGGGCCGCGCGCCCGGCACGATCGGTGAAGAACGCACGACCGGCTATCTGATCGGACGGCTGCAGGCGCTCGGCCTCGAACCCGCAGGAACCGACGGCGGCTGGACCCAGCCGGTGCCTTTGCTCCACACGCGCCTCGGCACGCCGACGACGCTCGCCTTCGATCGCAAGGGGACTGCGACGCCGCTGACCTACGGCACCGACATCTATGTCTCGACGCTCCAGACCAAGGATCAGGCGGTGGTGAAGGACGCCCCGCTCGTCTTCGTCGGCTATGGCGTCACTGCGACTGAACGCGGCTGGGACGATTTCAAGGGACAGGATCTGAAGGGCAAAGTCGCTGTCTTCCTGATCAACGACCCCGATTTCGTCGCCGCGAAGGGCGAGGACAGCTTCGGCAAGTTCGGCGGCAAGACAATGACCTATTATGGCCGCTGGACCTACAAATTCGAGGAGGCCTCGCGCCGCGGCGCGATCGCTGCACTGATTGTCCACGACACCGACGGCGTCGGCTACGGCTGGAACGTCGTCAAAAGCGGCGGCGGCGAAAATTACGGCCTCGTCGTTCCGCCCGAGAAGGTGACGAGCCTCGCGCTCCAGGGCTGGATTTCGGGCGAAGCTGCGACGTCCCTGTTCACCAACGCCGGGCAGGATCTCGCAAAACTCCGCATCGCCGCGCGCCGCAAGAATTTCAAACCCGTCGATCTCGGCACCAGCTTCAACGCGGCGATCCCGGTGACGCAGGCGGTCGTGCAGAGCCAGAATGTCCTCGCCAAAATCCCCGGCACAAAACGCCCCGACGAAGTCATCATGTATGGCGCGCATTGGGATGCCTATGGCGAGGGTGCGCCCGACGAAAAGGGCCGCATCTATCGCGCCGGCGCCAACGACGACGCGCTGGGGATCGCCGGGCTGTTCGAGATCGCGAGGCTTTTCAAGGCCGCGCCCGCGCACGACCGCACCATCGCTTTCGCCTTCTGGACCGCCGAGGAACGCGGACTGCTCGGCTCCGAAGCCTATGCCCAGAACCCGATCTTCCCCGCCGAAAAGACGGTCGCCAACCTCGGCCTCGACATCCTCCAGACGGCCGGCAAAGCCAAGGACGTCATTCTCATCGGCAAGGGTCAGGGCACGCTCGAAGACGATCTCGCGCGCGTCGCGGCGGCGCAGGGACGCACCGTGTCGGTCGAAAGCCTGCCCGAACGCGGCCTCTTCTACCGCGCCGACCATTTCAGCCTTGCCAAACGCGGCGTCCCCGTCCTCCTGATGATGGGCATCGCGGGCGCGTCCGATCTCGTCGAGGGCGGCAAGCCCGCGGGTCAGGCGTGGGTCGATGCCTATACCGGCAAATGCTATCATCAGGCGTGCGACGCATGGGGTCCCGACTGGAACCTCGACGGCGCGGTGCAGGATATTTCGGTTTTCTACACGATCGGCGACGAACTCGCCCGCTCGGCCAAATGGCCCGGCTGGAAGGATGGCAGCGAATTCAAGGCCATCCGCGACCAGAGCGCGGCTTCGCGGAAATAGTCTCAATCTCCCCTCCCGCTTGCGGGAGGGATCAGGGGTGAGCAGCAACACCGCAGTTGCGGCCTCCCGCGCGGAGGATTACTCCCTGCCCATGGCCGCCGAAAAAATCTTCATCAGCGCGAACGATCTGCTCGCCGATTCCTTCCGCCTCGGCATGCAGGTGCTCGATAGCGGTTTCAAGCCGACGCATCTCGTCGGCATCTGGCGCGGCGGCGCGCCGGTCGGCATCGCGGTGCAGGAGCTGCTCGACTATCACGGCCAACATTGCGACCATATCGCGATCCGCACCTCGTCGTACCACGGGATCGACAAACAGGATGCGCACGTCAAAGTTTTCGCGCTCGGCTATCTGATCGACACGCTCGATCCAGAGGACCGACTGCTGATCATCGACGATGTGTTCGACAGCGGTCGCAGCATCCGCGCCTTCCTGGCCGAGCTGAAAGCGCGTTGTCGCCACAATATGCCGCGCGACATACGCATTGCGACCGTCTGGTACAAACCCGGCCGCAACGTCACCGACCTCCGCCCCGATTTCTTCGTTCATGAAACCGATCAGTGGCTTATCTTCCCGCACGAAGTCGAGGGGTTGACGATCGAGGAAATCCGTCAGCACAAGTCCGAAGCGGCGATCATCCTGCGCGAAGAGGGACAGGCCGATGGCTGATGGCTTTGCATCATCCGCCGACCGCGCAGCGTTCATCGCCGCACTGCCCAAGGCCGAGCTCCATTTGCATATCGAAGGCTCGCTCGAACCCGCGCTGATGTTCGAGCTTGCGCAGCGAAACAATATCGCAATCCCCTTCGCATCGGTCGACGAAGTGCGCGCCGCCTACGCCTTTTCGAACCTTCAGGATTTTCTCGACATTTATTATCAGGGCATGGGCGTCCTCCACAGCGAGCAGGACTTCTACGACCTCACCGCGGCCTATCTCGCGCGCGCCAATGCCGACGCCGTTCGCCATGTCGAAATCTTCTTCGATCCGCAGGGGCATACCGCACGCGGAATCGCGTTCGAGACCGTGATCGGCGGTATCAGCCGCGCGCTGGCCGATGCAAAGATCACCTACGGCATCAGTTCGAAACTCATCATGTGTCTCCTCCGCCATCTCAGCGAAGCCGAGGCCGAAGCGACTCTCGACGAAGCGCTCCCCTATCTGGGCCGCATCGACGGCGTCGGGCTCGATTCCTCCGAAGTCGGTCATCCGCCGTCGAAATTCGCCAACGTATTCGCCCGCGCGCGAAGCCTGGGGATGAAAATCGTCGCCCATGCGGGCGAAGAAGGGCCACCGGCCTATGTTCACGAAGCGCTCGACCTGCTGAAGGTCGACCGCATCGACCATGGCAACCGCAGCCTCGAAGATCCGGCACTCGTCGCGCGCCTTGCGGGCGATGCCATGTGCCTCACCGTCTGCCCGCTCTCAAACCTGAAATTGTGCGTCGTCGACGACATGGCCGACCATCCGCTACGCACGATGCTCGATGCAGGGCTGGTCGCGACCGTGAACTCCGATGATCCCAGCTATTTTGGCGGCTATGTGAACGCCAATTATCTCGCGGTCGCAGACGCGCTCGATTTGTCGAAATCGGAGCTGGTGACGCTAGCGAAAAACAGCTTCGCCGGCTCGTTCCTCGGTGAGAACGACAAGGCAAAGCACGTCGCCGCCATCGATGCCTACGTCTGAAACCGACCTTATCGAAATAATGCCATCGTCATCCCGGG
>JAURVS010000094.1 GCA_030655355.1 Sphingopyxis sp. | reverse complement strand
AAATTTCTTTGAATTGTTCGAAAGCCACGCTGCGACGCTTGTCGCCGGGGCGAATGCGCTGTCGCGCATGCTGCAGGGCGGCGAGGGCATGGCCGACCATGTCCAGGAAATCATCGAGCGCGAACATGACGCCGACGCGATTACGCGCGAGGTGCTGCAGACCGTCCGCCGCACATTCCTGACTCCGTTCGATCGCAGCGCGATCACGGACCTGATTGCGTCGATGGACGATGCGATCGACGAGATGCAGAAGACCGCGGGCGCAGTCGACCTGTACGACGTCACAGAATTCGAACCCGAAATGCGCGACATCGGGGGGATCATCGTCGATGCGGCGCGGCTGACTGCCGAGGCGCTTCCGCTGCTCCGCAACATCGGCGCCAACGGCCCGCGGCTCCACGAGTTGACCGAACGACTGGTGCGGATGGAAGGCCATGCCGACGAAATCCATGCTGCCGGGCTCAAACGCCTGTTCCGCGAGCATGGCGAGGCGAACCCGACGCAATTCCTGATTGCACGCGAACTTTTCCGCCATCTCGAGCGCGTCACCGACAGTTTCGAGGATGTGGCGAACGAGATCGACGGTCTGGTCATCGACCACGCATAAGCGGGGGCGCGAACCATGCACGAACTCGCTTTCCCGCTTCTCGTCGGTCTCGTCATCCTCGCGTTGGCGTTCGACTTCCTCAACGGTCTGCACGACGCGGCGAACAGCATCGCCACCGTCGTGGCGACGCGTCTGCTGCGGCCGGTGCAGGCGGTACTCTTCGCCGCCTTCTTCAACTTTGCGGCCTATTTTCTGTCGGTCATCTTCCCCGAATTGCACAAGGTCGCGGAAACGATCGGCAAGGGGATCATCGACAAGGATCTGGTTACGCCCGCGGTCGTGTTCGGCGCGCTCGTCGGCGCGATGTTCTGGAATGTCGTCACCTGGCTGAAGGGCATTCCCTCGTCGTCGAGCCACGCGTTGGTTGGCGGCATTGTCGGAGCGGGGGTTGCTCATGCCGGGTTTGAAGGCATCGAGTGGACCGGACTCAACAAGACCGTCATTGCGATTTTCCTGTCGCCGATGCTGGGGATGCTGCTCGCGATGCTGGTGATGCTGATCAGCAGCTGGGCACTGCGACGCGCGACCGCCAGTTTCGCCGAGAAGACCTTTCGTCATCTGCATCTTTTTTCCTCGGCCGCCTATTCTCTGAGCCACGGGTTGAACGATGCGCAAAAGACGATGGGGATCATCACGGTCCTGCTCTATTCGACCGGCTATCTCGGCGGCGAATTTCACGTGCCGCATTGGGTTGCGTTCAGCTGTTACATCGCGATCGCGCTCGGCACCTTGTCGGGCGGCTGGAAGATCATCGAGACGATGGGCGGCCGGATCACCAAGCTGTCGCATCATCAAGGTTTTGCCGCATCGACCGGCGGCTCGATCATGGTCTTCACGGCCAGCCTGCTCGGCATTCCGGTGTCGACGACGCACACGATCACCGGCAGCATCATCGGCGCCGGCGTCGCGCGCCGAGCGAGCGCGGTGCGCTGGGGCGTGGCGGGCAATGTCGTGGCGGCCTGGTTCATCACTATCCCTGCAAGTGCGATCGTCGCGGCGGCTTTCTATGGGATCACCCGGCTGTTTTAGGCGTTTCGGCGGGGCAGGTTTGCAAGGCCGCGGCAATCCGCTCCGCCTCCGCCTGATCGACCCCTGCAATCTGGACTTCTCCGCCGGTGATCGGCTCGTTGACGAGCGGTGCGCTCACGACCCGGCCGTCGACACGGATGGGCAGCGGTTTGCCGAGATTGTCCGCGGTCAATTCGGCCATCGCCTCACGAAGCGGCGCGGGCAGAACGATGTTGACGATCGGCAAGCCGTTTTGGGGCTCGATATTCGCAGCAGCCTCGACGGGACCGGACCGGCACAGGTCGAGGTCGCCGATCCAGATGCCTTTTTCCGTGTCGGCAACCTGCGCCGCCAAGCCCGCAGGGCACAGGACCGC
>JAURVS010000076.1 GCA_030655355.1 Sphingopyxis sp. | reverse complement strand
AGATCGGCGGCGTAGAGGCCGTTGCCGTCCGAATCGAGCGACTGCCAGATACCCGCAAGTTTCACGTTGAGTTCGGGAGTCGGCGTCCACAACAGCGCCGCGCGCCCGCCGCGCTGTTCATAGCTGTTCTGATCCTTGAGGCCCGCATTGTTGACGCTGTCGACCCAACCCGGCGTGCTGCGCCAGGCAAAGCTGCCGCTGACCGCAAGCTTGTCCTGAACGATCGGCACGTTGACCATCGCCTGCGCGCCCCAGCCAAGCCCGTCACCGCCCTTGATCGCGAAGCCTTCGACACCAGCCTTGACGCTGAACCGGTTCGTGTTCGGCTGGACCGTCACATATTTCACCAGACCGCCGATCGAGCTGGCGCCATAGAGCGTCCCCTGCGGCCCCTTGAGCACTTCGATGCGCTGAAGATCATAGGGCATGAGGTCGATCGTGAAGACCCCGGCGCGGTTGTAGATGGCACTCGATCCGACCGGCGCGTCATCGAGATAGATGCCGACGGTCTGGCCGTTGTTGAGCGGCGCGACGCCGCGCAGCGTGATCGTCGTCTGTCCCGGCGTACCGCTGTTGCTGACGTTCATGCCCGGCACGAAACCCGCATAGTCGACGAGCGAAGCGGCGCCCTGCTCCTGCAGCGCCTCACCGCTGATGACCGCGATCGAAATCGGCACATCCTGCACATTCTGAACGCGTTTCTGTGCGGTCACGACGATTTCGCCCGCGGCTTCGAGCTCGCCGGCTTCCTGCGCCTGTGCCGGCATGGCCGCCATCATAGCGATGAGGCTTGCTGCGATAAAATGTCCCTGTTTCATATGTCTTATCCCCAGACTTGGGCGAGCAGGCGGCGGAAATTGCCACCGAGCACGGCCCGGATGTTTTCGTTGGAATAACCGCGGCGGATTAGCTCTTCGGTCAGGTCGAAAGTTTTGAGCGGATGGTCGAAACCGTCGATGTCGATCTTGTCGCGAAAGGCGTAGCTGCCCTTGTAGCTGCCCTTGAGCGCGGCATATTCGTCGGGCTTCATATCGTCATAGCCGTGCAGGTCGGCGTCGGATCCGATGCCGACATGGTCGACTCCGACGAGCTTTGCGACATGATCGATATGATCGGCCATGTGCCCGACGTTGGTCGGATCGGTCGTGCGGACGAACATCCGCACCCCGGTGATCCCCATCACCCCGCCCTTTGCGGCCAGCGCCTTGATCGCTGCGTCGGTCTTGACGCGCGGATGGTCGACGAGCGCGCGCGCGTTGCTGTGCGTGACCGCGATTGGGCCCTTGGCGATTTCGATCGCGTCGAGAGTCGTCTTGTCGCCGCAGTGCGAGACGTCGACGAGCATGCGCTGCTTTTCCATTTCGGCGATGATCGCGGCGCCATAGTCGCTGACCCCGCCATCGACGCGCTCGGTGCTGCCCGACCCGATCATATTCTGGCTGTTATAGGTCAGCTGCGCGCAACGCAGCCCGAGGCGGCGGAACAGTGCGACGTCCGACAGCTTTTCGAAATGTTCGGCATTCTGGATGCCCATGATGACCGCGCATTTCTTGTCGGCCTTCGCTCGGTCGAGATCGGCAACGCCGTCCACGAGCGTAAACACATGGCTGTTGCGTCCGGCAAAGCCCTGCCAGCCCGCGAGGAAAGCTAACGCCTCCTCTTTGGCGTCGGGACCACCGAGCCCGTAGGCGTTGTGGAAACCAGTGATTCCGCTCGCCTTGAACTCGGCGGCTTCGGCATCGGTCAGCCGATGCGCGACATAATCTTCGGACATCGTGACCTTGAGCGGCGCCAGCATGTCGATGACGAGCGACGACGTCACCAGATCGACCGCGCGGCGCGAATAGCGCTTACCCGGCGCTGCGGCGAAGGCATATGCGCCGCGGTTGATCATTGGCGCGGACAAAGCGACCCCGACCGCGCCCGCGAGTGCCGCGCGGCGCGTTAACGAGAATGACGCGGTCATTCCAGCTTCCCCTTATACTGATTTCAATCGAGACTATTGTCCTAATCAGAAAATTGTCAACCCATTTAGGACACGAAATTGTAACTATCCCCAGATGTCGTCCGGGCAATGAATCATGCCGCCGCGATAGGATACGCCGGGATCGCGATCGCGCGCGAGGAACGTCGGTCCGTCGAGGTCGACGATGTCGCAAAGCTGACCAAGGACAAAGGATGGCGCCATCGACAGGCTGGTGCCCATCATATTGCCGACCATCACGTCGAGGCCGAGCTTCTTTGCTTGCCGCGCAATCGCGAGCCCCTCGGTCAGCCCGCCGCACTTATCAAGCTTGATGTTGACGATGTCGAAGCGTCCGACGAGCGAGACGGTATCAGCAAGCGACAACGCGCTTTCGTCGGCAGCGAACGGGAGTGGTCGCTTTAAACCGTCCAAGTCCGCCTCGCGCCCCCGCTTCAGTGGCTGTTCGAGCTGCGCTACGCGTGTCGATACCAAAATGGGCAGCAATTCAGTCAGCGTCGCGACGTCATAGCCCTGATTGGCATCGACGCCGATCCATGCGTCGGGCCGCGCGGTGCGGATTGCCACGATGCGCGCAATGTCGTCGGCAAGGTCGCCGGTCAGCTTGACCTTGATAGGTGCCTCGGGATCGATCGCGAGAGCAGCTTTCGCCATGTTGGTGGCGCTATCGGCCCCCAGAGTCAGCGTCGAGCGAAGTGCCTTCGGCGGCTTCAGCCCCGCTAGCTCCCAAACCGGGAGCCCCGCCTGCTTTGCCTCGAGCTCCCAATAGGCGCAGTCTATTGCGTTTCGGGCGCCGCCCGGGGGCAACAGCTGCTGCAAATCCTCACGCGTCGCCCCGTTTTCGATGTCGCTCCGAACGCGCGTTGCCTCGGCCAGCATATGTTCGATATCGTCGCCGAGATAATAAACTCCCGCGCCCTCACCGCGCCCGACATGCGTGCCGTCCGAAAGCTCGGCGACCAGCAAGGCGGTTTCGGTAAAGACATGTCCCGAAATGCGGAAAGGCTGGTGATAGGGAAAACGCTCGACCCGAAGGTCGAGCGTCAATTCCCTTATGCTCTGCGTCGCCATCAATAGGTCATCCCGAAGCCATAGAGGTGGAAGACCAAGGTCACCCAGACGAGCACCAGAGCGGCGAGGATCAGCAGCACTGCGCCGAGCTTCATCGTCCAGCGGCGCTTGTCCTTGATGCTGAGCCACAAGTGCCAACCGGCGGTGATCAGCAGGCCGAAGGCGGCAAGCGGCGTCACGATCCGCAGCAGGTTAATCAGCCAGTCAAGCGGACCACCGATGCTGCCGATATCGGCCGAGAAGGCCGCGATCAGGCCGAACCAGCCGACCAGCGCCGCGATCGCCAGCCAAGCAAAGACACGTGACAGGCGATAGGCGCGCAAGGCCTTGCCCTGCACCGCGAACTCCGACTTGAAATTACGCCGTACCAGCGCACGCACTGGCCAGGCAAAGGCAGTGAGCAGGATGATCGCGAAAGCGAAGATCAGGGCCGGATTGAGCAAAGCAGCGTTGACGCTTGCCGGGGCGGGCTCGAAGACCATGAAGGGCGAACCGCCATCGACGCTCCAGCGCACGACGCGGCCGTCCTTGACCTCCGCAGCAAGGCGCTCGTTCGTGCCCGTGTCGCGCCATACGAACGGCTCGACCTCGACCCAGTCGCGCGCACCGGCACCAAGGCCGTCGAGCGCCGGAAGCGTGATTTTGCCATCTTCGGTCAGCGAAATTGTCGTCTGCCCGAGAAGGCCGAACAGGCTCATGAAGTTGGTGAACGAACCGCGGCTGCTGATATAGTTTCCGACCATCAACTGGGCATGTTCGGTCGCCGTCTTGGCATCGACCTGACCCGGCTTTTCGGTGCCCGGCAGGTAGCGGTCGGCAAATTTGTGGAACAATGCGCTGCGCACTGCGCCTGCGTCGCCCTGTTTCCCGGCGCTGTTCATCGAGATGAAGACGCCGATGTCGGCATCGGGGAACAGCCACAAATAGCTATGGAACCAGACCGTGTCGCCGCCATGCGCGATCGCGCGGTGACCATTGACCCACTGTTCGTAGAAACCGAGCGCCATGCTGTTGAGCGGGCCGACGCCGGGAGCCTTGAAATCGTGCATCTGCTTGGCAGTTTCGGGCTTGAGCAGCCCGGCACCGTCATTGAGGTGCGCGATCATGAACTTGCCCATGTCTGCGCCGCTCGCCGACAGGCTGCCTGCGGGAGCCGGGATGACCAGTTCGAACGGCTGCGCCTTTTGCGTGATGTCGGGATAGCCCTTCGACATATGCGGCGCGAGATTGGCAGGGAGCGGCTGGCGGAACGACGAATGCGCCATTCCCAGCGGATTGAAGATGTGATTCTCGATATAATTGTCGAACGGCTCACCGCTGACGCGCTCGACGATATAGCCCGCGAGTGCGGTGGCGTAATTTGAGTAAGCGGGCGTCGTTCCCGGCGCGAAGACCCGATCAGGCAGCGCGAGCGGCATCTGCTTCTTCAGCGTCATCACCGCCTTGGGATCGCTGCTGATCAGATAGCGCACCGATTCCTGAAAGCCCGCAGTGTGCGTCATGATGTTGCGCATCGTGATCGGCTTGCCCTGATAGGCCGGAATCTTGAAATCGAGATAGGCGTTGACGTCCTTGTCGAGGTCGATCTTGCCTGCCTCGACCTGCTGCATCACCGCAGTCCAGGTGAAGAGCTTCGACACCGAGCCCGGGCGGAACAAGGTGGTTTCGGGCAGGACGGGCGCGCGTTTGGCAACATCCGAATAGCCATAGCCCTTTTCCAGCACGACCTGATTGCCGCGCACCACAACAACGACCGCGCCTGGAATACGTGCGCGTTCGAGCGCATAGGGCAGATAGCCGTCGAGCCAGGCTTCGAGGTCTTTGGCATCGAGTGCGACGGGTGCCGTCGCCGTCTTCGCCACCGGCAGGGCGGCCGTCTCGACTTTCGTCACGGTGGGCGCAGGCACTGGCCCTTGCGCCGCCAACGGCAGCGCAGCAAAAGCCGCGAGCCCGATCATCGCCTTGCGGATGAAACGCATCGCTTTCCCCTTTTCAATTACGCGGCCCGTCACACCTTGCAGCAAAGCGCGCGACCCCTTACCAAGGGACCAACTGCTGTTGGCCCGATAGGGACATAATGATCCTGATTAGAAAATTGTCAAATATGGATTGGAAAAATTGATGGCGGATCGCATGGCCCCGCCCACGCTTGGCACCGTAATGAAGAGTATCCGCTCGCGAAACGGGTGGACGCTCAAGGAAATGAGCGCGAAGTCGGGCATCCCGGTTTCGACGCTTTCGAAGGTTGAGCATGACCGGCTGACGCTCAGCTATGACAAATTGCAGCAGCTGAGCCAGCGACTCAATATTCGTATGTCGGACCTCTTCGCCGAGGGCGACGAGGATAGCACCCCGCGCGTGACCGGCCGCCGAAGCATTGGCACGATCGATCAGGCGGTGCGCGTCACCACCGATAATTATGATTATCACTATCTCTGCACCGACCTCCGGCAAAAGCGGATGATCCCGATCATCACGCGAATCCGGGCGCATAGCGCGCGCGAATTTGGCGAGCTTGTTCGGCACCACGGCGAGGAGTTTATCTTCGTCCTCGAAGGCGAGGTCGAGATTCACACTGAATTCTATGATCCCGTCGCGCTCAAGACCGGTCAGGGCATCTATCTCGATTCGTCGATGGGCCACGCCTATGTCGTCGCCGGCGAATTTGAGGAAGCGCTCGTGCTCGGCGTCTGCTCGAGCGCCGATGACGGGTTGATGGACAGTTTAATGAGCCTGCACGGCTGAATTCCCTTATTCGGAGAAAATTTATGGCATCACGTCGGTTGTTCACCCCTTCCCTGATGCTGCTGTGCAGCTCGATGCTGCTGTCGGCCTCGGTCGCCGCGAATACGGCGGCGGCGCCCGCTTATGATCTGATTATCCGCGGTGGAACGATCTACGACGGGTCGGGCAAGCCGCCTGTCGTCGGCGACGTTGCGATCAAGGACGACCGTATCGTCGCGGTGGGCAAGATCGATGGAACCGCAAAGACCGAAGTCGCTGCGAAAGGCATGGCCGTCGCCCCGGGCTTCATCAACATGCTGAGCTGGGCGACCGAATCGCTGATCGCCGATCCGAAAAGCCAGAGCGATATCCGTCAGGGCGTGACGCTGGAGGTGATGGGCGAAGGTTCTTCGATGGGGCCGATGAATGCGACAATGAAACGCCAAGAGACCGAGCGTCAGGGCGATGTCAAATATCCGATCGAGTGGACAACGCTTGGCGACTATCTGACTTATCTCGAAAAGCGTGGCGTTTCGACCAATGTCGCCAGCTTTATTGGCGCCGCAACGGTGCGCATTCACGAACTGGGCGAAGGCGATGTCGATCCGACGCCCGAACAACTGACGCGGATGCGCGCGCTCGTGAAGCAGGCGATGAACGAAGGCGCGATGGGGGTCGGCAGCTCAATCATCTATGCGCCGGGCTCATACGCCGAAACCGACGAGCTTGTCGCGCTGACCAGCGAAGCCGCGAAATGCGGCGGCATGTATATCAGCCACATGCGTTCGGAAGGCGACCGGATCGAGGAGGCTGTCGACGAACTGATCGATATTTCGCGCCGCTCGGGGGCCCCCGCCGAAATCTATCACCTCAAAATGGCCGGACGCAGCAATTGGGGCAAACTCGACACGATCGTGAAGAAGATCGAGGATGCCCGCGCCGAAGGGCTGAAGATCACAACCGACATGTACACCTACACGGCGGGCGCGACGGGGCTCGACGCCGCAATGCCGACTTGGGTGCAGGCAGGCGGCCTGGAAGAATGGATCAAGCGGCTCAAGGACCCCGCAATCCGCGCGCGCGTCGCTGCCGAAATGAAAAAGCCGGGCAGCAACTGGGAGAATCTCTATTTCGGTGCCGGCGCCGACAAGATGATCCTGTCGGGATTCAAAAATGACGCGCTCAAGCCGCTGACCGGCAAGACGCTCGCCGAGGTCGCCGCGATGCGCGGCAAGTCGCCCGAGGAAACCGCGATGGACCTCGTCGTCGAGGATGGCTCGCGCGTCGGCACGGTCTATTTCCTGATGTCCGAGGATAATGTCCGCAAGCAGGTCCAGCTTCCCTGGATGAGCTTCGGATCGGACGCCGCGTCGCAGTCGACCGA